>CAMLJW010000010.1 GCA_946480485.1 uncultured Streptomyces sp.
CCCCGGCACGAGGTGCGCTCCGCGCGAAGCGGCCGTCGCAGGGCGAAGGAACGGACCGACAACCGCATTCGTGAACGGCAGCCTCTTCTGCCCACGCTGGTTGCGCATGTGGAGGAGAAGCACAGGAAGTCGCGCGCCCTGCTCCAGGCCGCGGCGGCTGTCCCGCTCGGCGAGGAGTTCACTCATGCCGGCCGCTCCTACCGCCGGACGAACAGCCGAGCCGACCAGGCAAAGGCTCGCTATTCCAAAGCACCGGTGCGTGTGGAGGACCTCGCCACCGGCGAAGCAATCCATGCTGAAGGAGCAGAAGAGGACGCCTTCTGGGATTGGGCCTACGTGGAGACGCTGAGGCTAAGCGGGGTCCGGATCGAGGAACTTGTCGAGCTGACGCAGCTCAGTATTCGGCAGTACCAGAGGCCGAACGGCGAGGTGGTCGCCCTCCTGGTCATCGCGCCATCGAAAACCGACCGAGAGCGCGTCATCCCCATGTCGGCAGAGCTCTTCCATGTGATCGCATCTGTGATTCGCCGCCATGTCACCGGCGAGCAGAGATCTGTTCCTCTTCTCCAACGCTACGATGCGCACGAGCGACAGTGTTCTGCGTCCATGCCTTTCCTGTTCCAACGTGGCTCACGAGGCGGCCGAGGCGTGATCAGTCCTAACACCATCGCCAATCGGATCAGGACGCTCTGCCGCGAACTCGCCGAGTCCAACCCGGCCTTCGTCGGCCTGACGTTCGCCCCCCATGATTTCCGCCGACTGTTCGCCACTGAGATCGTCAACAACGGGCTCCCCATCCATATCGGTGCGGCACTGCTGGGCCACTTGAACATCGAAACCACCGGCGGCTATGTAGCCGTCTTCAACGAGGATGTCGTTCGCCACTATCAGGAATACCTGGCTCGACGTCGGGCTGTGCGCCCTGTCGAAGAGTACCGATCGGCAACGTCCGATGAGTGGGACGAGTTCCAAGAGCACTTCGACCGCCGCAAGGTTGAACTGGGAAATTGCGCCCGCCCCTACGGCACCCCTTGCCAGCATGAGCACGCTTGTCTGCGATGCCCAATGCTTCACGTGAATCCCAAGATGCTGCCACGTCTCAACGAGTTGGAAGAGGATCTGGAAGCCCGACGGAAGCAAGCAGTGACCGAAGGCTGGCTGGGTGAGATCGAAGGCATCGACCTCACACTGCAGTTCCTGCGCGAGAAACGGAAGCAGGCCCAGAGGTCTGAGCAACCGGGCCACTCAGTCGACCTCGGGATCCCTTCTTTCCTGCCTCGTCCCTGATCAGGGCTCTGCCACCCCCGCGCAACTCTGCCCCTTTCTCAACCCGAGTGGTGGCCAGACACGTCTCTACGAATGTCGGGCAGCCTTCTGGACGCGGGCGTGGTGTGGAGGCGTTCCCAGAGGCCCACCACATGCGCGTGCAGAACCTCCTCAGCCTCCTCTGCGGTCAGGTGGCCCATGAGCACGTGGCTGGTGAGGCCGTCGGCGAGGGCGAGCAGGGTGCGAGCCTCGCGCTGCGGGTCGGGCGGCGCAGCGCCTTCGTCGGCCGGGACGCTCCTGGCGGCCTCCATGATGAGGCGGGCGAGGAGGTCCTGGAGGGCTGCGTAGCTGGTTCTTAGCGGGCCGGCGAGCGGCTCGCTGACGGCCGCCTGGGCGACGAACGCGAGCCAGATCCGCGCTTCGGCGCGGTGTTCTGTGCGAAGCAGGGCGATCTCGGTGGCCACGTGGCCCAGAGCGGTGGCGGCCGACTGGGCCGGGGTTCTGGCCAGGCGGTCCCGCACGCGTTCGGTGATGCGCTCGCCGACATAGTCGACGGCGAACAGGAGCATCTCTTCCTTGCTGCGGAAGCAGCGCTGAACGGCACCCAGGGAGACCTGCGCGCGGGCGGCGACGTCGCGCATGGTCACTCCCTCCGGTCCGTGTTCGTCGGCGAGGAGGCAGACAGCCTCGGCGATCTGGCGGCGTCGGCTTTCGTAGTCCACCTGCTTGGGCATGCTTGGTCGTCTCCTTATTCCGATACGATCGTATCGCTTCCGGAGTATGGTTCCGATACAAGCACGTCGACATGTGGATGGGGAGCGCAAGGATCATGCAGGACGCCCTGTGGAAGCTGCCGGCTGCCGCGCAGGCGCAGGCGGTCCGAGGTGGAGAGATATCGGCGGTCGAACTCGTCGACAGCCACCTGGAACGCATCAATGAGGTCAACTTGCAGGTCAACGCGGTCACGCAGCTGTTGGCCGAGCGCGCCCGTGAGGCCGCCGCACAGACGGACCGGCGGCGCGCCTCGGGCGAAGAGCTCGGGCCTCTGGCCGGCGTGCCGTTCACGGTGAAAGAGTCCACCGCTGTCGAAGGCGTTCCGACGACATTCGGAACGGCGCGCTTCGGTGACCTGGTGGCGCCTGCAGACGCGCTGCCGGTGGCTCGGCTACGTGCGGCCGGAGCCATACCGATCGGGCACAGCAATATGCCCACCCTGATCCTGGCCGGGATGCACTCCCGCAGCGAGTTGTTCGGGGACACCGTCAACCCATGGGACCCGAGCCGGACCCCAGGGGGCAGCAGCGGTGGCGACGGGGTGGCCGTGGCCACCGGCATGGCCGCGCTCGGACTCGGCAACGACTCCGGTGGATCAGTGCGGATCCCGGCCTCGTTCTGCGGCGTGGCCGGGCTGAAGCCGACCCCCGGGCGGTTCCCCGCCGACCACCGCGTCCTCGGCCCAGACGACCCTGGACCGGCCTCACAGATGCTGGTCACCGACGGGCCCCTGGCCCGCAGGGTCACCGACCTGCGACTGGCATACGAGGCGCTGGCCGGGACCGACCCGCGGGACCCGCGGTCCGTACCCGTACCCGTCCACGGCGAGCCGCTGCCGGGACGGATGAAGGTCGCAGTCGTTGCCGACCCCGGCGGCCACGGCGTCCACCCCACGGTCCGCGAGGCAGTTGCAGCCGCGGCCGAGGCGCTGCGAGACGCCGCGTATGACGTGCAGGAGGTGGCGGACGTTCCGCGGCTGGACGAGGCACTCGAGGCGTACGGCCGGATCACCGTGACCGAGTTCGCCGAGACCTGGCCAGTGGTGCGGACACTGCTTGGCAAGGGCGGAGACCGCTATATCGAGTTGGCGATGGAGAAGACTCCGCCCGCGACAGCCGCGGAATTCATGAAGCTGATGGGGGCCTGGCTGGGCATCCGTCGTTCCTGGGCGGAGTTCCTCGACGAGTACCCGCTGCTGCTCGGGCCGGTGTTCACCGAGCCGCCTGTCGAGCCGGGGCTGGAGTCACGCGACAGAGCGGGACGGGAACGAGTCGACGCGGGCATGCGCATGTGCACGGTGACCAGCTTCGTGGGCGTGCCCGGGGTCGCCGTACCGACCGGAGTGACCGACGGACTGCCGTCCGGCGTGCAGATCATCGGGCGCGCGTTCCGGGAGGACCTGTGCCTGGCCGCTGCCCAGGAGGTCGAGGACCGCCTCGGCGTGATCACACCGATCGACCCACGCTCTGAAGTCCCGACTGCCGCACGGTAGGCGGTGCTACCGCGCCCAGCAGCAATATGGTCAAGCCCGGCCGTGGCCGCAACGACATGCCCGGCAAGGTCGCCGACTTCCTCCGCGCCACCGAGCTGGAGCCCGCCGAGCGCGCCGCGCTCGACCACGGCGTGATCGTACGACGCGGCCAGGGCTACACTCTCCGCGTCAGCACCACGCCCGCGGTCCACCGCGCCCTCCTCGGCCGCTGGCAGGCCCTCGACGGCACCTCGGCCGTCCCGGCACAGCACAAGGCCGCCGCGAGTACGCGAACCGCGTCAACCTGCACGCTCCCGCTACGGACCTCGGCAGTCAGTCACGTTCTGCTCCATGACGGGTGGCGGCAGCTATACGAGAACACGACCCAGAGGCCAGTTCACACCGTTCTTCGGGGCCGCTTCAGCGCAGGTGGTGTTGCCCCGAGGCAGCTGTGGCACTGTCACGATCAGACCAGGGTCGCAGGCCCCACTGAGCCAGGCCATCTCGCGGCGATACGATCGAGGACCGGTTCAAGTCGACGAGCGCTTTCCGTCGGCCGGTCGAAGGTGAGCTGCTGACCGGAGAGCCGATCGGTCGTCAGATCCTCGGCTCTCAGGGAAAGGGCCGTTACCCGTGCCCGCTGAAGTCCCAAGGCATCGTGCAGCGCTTGCGCGGTGCCTGACAGTACCGGAGTGTGAGCCGTGGGTTCTGGAAGCACTCGCGTCCGGGTGGTCGTGGACCGATCCGCGTAATGAACTGTGAGTGTGAGCGCGCGGGCCACCTGGCCGTCCACTCTCAATTGCCTACCGATATCAATGGCAAGCCCAAGCAGCGCGCCGCGACGTACGGATCCATCGACCTCATGCCTGTCGAATTGCCATTCAGCGCTGGCCGACTTGGGCGGAGCGTGCGGTACCACGCGTGTCCGGTCTATGCCACAAGCCCGTTCGTGTACAAGACGCCCCCTCTTCGCCCCCAGGATCCTCTGCAGGGTGGCCTCAGAAGTTTCTGCCACCTTACCGATGCTGTCCAACCCGTACTCGCAGAGTGTGCGAGCCGTCTTCGGCCCCACTCCATACAGAGCCGCTACCGGCTTTGGATTCAGGAAGCCGGATATTCCCTGTGGGGTATCCGCGATACAGCGAACGGCACCAGACGGTCCATGATGTCCGGCCATCCTGGCGAGCATGGCATTGGGGGCCACACCGACAGCACAGTCAAGGCCATACAACGCCAACATGCGCACACGAACGAGTCGGGCAATCTCAACAGCGTCGCAATCGAAATAGCGAACGCTTCCACTCACATCCGCCAATGCGGCGTCGGGAGGAACGGCCTCGACAACCGGGGTGATGTCGCCCAGTACCTGAAGAAGCGTCTCCCATGTTTCCCGAGGCGGTCCTGGCGCCTGAACATAGATAATGGCCATCTCGATCACCCTGCGCTTCCAGGACTGGAATGCCAGAGCTTGCCGCCTCCCATGGAGTCACCGCCGGCAGGCCTGAGATCCGCCCATGGATCCATTTCGACGCCGTTGGCCACTTGAATCGTTCGGCCAGGCTTTCTCGTCTCAGGGGCAGGGCCCTCCTGACGCTCCGCCAATCGGTTCGCCACAGAATCGAGACCTCCGGAACGACGCAACTCCGCCAGTTCCATCAGATCCCACGCCGCAGAGCCGACAACGCTGAGCGAACGCGGCCCACGGCGTTGGACTTTCCCGCGGACCAGCAGCAGCCAGCTGTGAAAGATCGTGTGAGCGCAGTCGGCCTGGCTGTCGTTGAAGAAAGCCAGGTCTATCAGGCCGGTTGAGTCGTCGAGGGTGACGAAGATGATCCGCTGGGGCTCGCGCGGGGTCGCCTCCCCGTACGGGCTTGACTTGGTGCGGTGAAGGATCGGCGGGGTCTGGGTGGCCGCCTTGGCGCCCGCGACCAGCACCGCCTCGCCGTGCCGAGCCTCCCGCAGCCGGCGTGCCGTGACCACGCCCAGCTCCTCCAGGAACTCCCGGTAGTCGTCCATCAGATTGCGCGACACATCCATGGAGAGGACGCCCAGCTCGGCGCTGAGCCTCTCCGCGTCGTCGAGGTCGGGCAGCCCGACCAGGGCGGTGTCCCGGCCGCCGGACAACGGGAGCTGTCCCCCGCGCACGCCCGGCGCGTCCCGGTGCAGCTCGGTCAGGTGCAGTTGCAGGTCCCGGCGGTTGGCGCCGAACGCGTCCAGCGCACCGACCTGCGCGAGCCTCGAGGCAAGTGGACGGCTCGGACGGGCCCGTTCCCAGAAGTCGACCAGCGAGGCGTACGGCTGTCCGTCCACGATCCGCTCCGCCTCGGCCTTGCTGATGCCGTACACGTCGGAGAGCGCCAGCCGCACACCCCACCGGTCCGGAGAACCCCTTTCACCGCACACCAGTTCGATGCGATGTGCGACCGCCGACCTGTTCACGTCCAACGGCAGGATCGGCACCCCGCGCCGCCGCGCATCGGCGAGCAGCAGCCGCTTCGGGTACATCCCGGGATCGTGCGTGAGCAACCCGGCGTAGAAGGCGGCCGGATGATGGGCTTTCAGCCAAGCCGACTGGTACGTCGGTACGGCGAAGGCGACCGCGTGCGCCTTGCAGAAGCCGTAGGAACCGAAGGCCTCGACGATCTCCCAGGTGCGCGCGATCGTCTCCGCGGAGTACCCCTGCGCGGCAGCCTCCTGCGCGAACCAGGAACGGATCCGCCCCTGCGACTCGGGGTCGGACAGCCCGCGCCGCACCTGGTCGGCCTCGTCCCGTCCGCAGCCGGTCATGATGTGCACGATGTCGATGACCTGCTCGTGGAAGACCACGACTCCGTACGTCTCCCGCAGCGACTCCGCCAGGTCCGGGTGCGGATAGCGGACCGGCGCCCGGCCGTGGCGCGCCTCGATGAACGGACGCACCATGTCGGCGGCGACCGGTCCGGGGCGGAAGAGGGAGATGTCGACCACGAGGTCGTGGAAGTTCGCCGGCTGGAGCCTGCCGACCAGGTCCCGCTGCCCCGGCGACTCGATCTGGAAGCAGCCCAGGGTCTCGGTGGACCGGATGAGTTCGTAGGTCGCCGGGTCACCCTCAGGCACCGCGTCCACGTCCACGGGCGCCCCCGTCGCCCGCTTCATCTCCGCCACCGCGTGCGCCATCGCGGACTGCATCCGCACGCCCAGCACATCGAGCTTGAGCAGCCCGAGGTCCTCGACGTCGTCCTTGTCGAACTGCGCCATGGGGAACCCCTCGCCGCTGGTCGGCATGACCGGCGTACGCGCGAGGAGGGAGGAGTCCGAGAGGAGCACTCCGCATGGGTGCATGGCGACTCCACGCGGCAGGGCGTCCAGGGCTTCGACCAGCCCCCACAGTCGGCCGTACCTCGCCCCTTCCCGCTGGAACTCCCCTGCCAGCGCACGGAGTTCGGGCAGTTCGTCCAGTGCCGCGCGGGCCTCGCGGGCGCGGATGTGCGGGAAGGACTTGGCGATCCGGTCGATGTCGGCGGGGTCCATGGAGAGCGCGGCGCCGACATCGCGGATGGCGTGCCGTACGCGATAGGTCTCGGGCATGGCGACGGTCGCGACGCGCTCGGTGCCGAACCGGTCGATGATCGCGTGGTAGACCTCCAGCCGGCGCGCGGACTCGACGTCGATGTCGATGTCCGGCAGGGCCGAGCGGCGCTTGGACAGGAACCGCTCCATCAGCAGCCCGTGTTCGACGGGATCCGCGTGCGCGATACCGAGCAGGTGGTTGACGAGGGATCCGGCGCCGGAGCCGCGCGCGGCGACCCGGATGCCCATCCTCCGTATGTCGTCCACGACCTGGGCGACCGTCAGGAAGTAGGAGGCGAAGTTGTGGTGGGCGATGATGTCCAGTTCCTGGTGCATCCGCTCCCAGTACGCGCGCCGTGAGTCGTAGCCGCGCAGCACCATGCCCGCCGCCGCACGGGAGGCCAGCACACGCTGCGCGGTGCGGCGCCCGGCGCCGACGAGATGCGGTTCGGGGAAGTGGACGGCCCCGATGCCGAGGTCGTCCTCCGGGTCGACGAGGCACTCGGCGGCCGTGGCCCCGGTCTGTTCCAGCAGACGGTGCGCGGCGCCGCGGCGGTAGCCCGCGGCCTCGACGATCCGTTCGGCGGCGCCGTGCATGGCGCCCGCGTCCTTGAGCCAGCGCTCGCCGCTGTCCAGTTCCTTGCGGGGGTCGATGGGGACAAGGAGGCGGGCGGCGTCCAGGACGTCGGCGACCGGGCCCATGCCCGGGTCGGCGTACCGGACGGCGTTGCTGAGCACCGGGCGCACCCGCTGCTCGGCGGCGAATCCGACGGTGCGGGCGGCGAGGCGCAGCGAGCCGGGGCCGGTGCCCTCGCGGCCGTGCCAGACGGCTTCGAGGCGCAGGGCGTCACCGTAGATCTCCCGCCAGGGCGCGAGCAGCTTCGCGGCCCGGTCGGGGCGGCCCGCGGCGAGCGCGCGCCCCACGTCGGAGGCGGGGCCGAGCAACACGGTCAGGCCCCCGGCGTGGTTGTCCGCCCAGGGCAGCAGCGGCGGGCCCTCGCCGGCGTGCGCTGCCGTAACGATTCTGCACAGATCGGCCCAGCCGGCCGCGCCGTCCCGGGCGAGGAAGATCACGCGAGGAGTCGACTCGTCGATGAAGGCGCCGCCGCGTACGGGAGCACGTCGGCGCGCACGCGGCGCGGACTCCTCCCACGGGGCCACCGCGAGCTCAGCCCCGAACAGCGGACGTACCCCCTCGGCGGCGCAGGCCTTGGCGAAGCGGACCGTGCCCGCGAGGGTGTCCCGGTCGGTGAGCGCGAGGGCGTCCATGCCCCGCTCAAAGGCGCGCTCGGCCAGCCGCTCCGGATGGGAGGCCCCGTACCGCAGGGAGAAACCGGAAACGGTGTGCAGATGCGTGAAGCCCGGCACGCGCACCTCCACTACCCAGGGGCCCGTGGAGCCCCACAGCAGCCCTCGAACGTCCGTTCACTACCCTCTCACCCCACCATAGACCAATTCTCGAACATCTGTACGACATCCTTTCGGGTTCGCCCCACCTGCGCAAACGCGAAAGTCCCGCCCCCCGTGGAAGCAGCGCGGGGACGGGACTCTCCGAGCCGGTGGAGTGTCAGCCGATCTCGGTGCCGGTTGCGGAGAGGGCTCCGTGACCGGCGGGAAGAAGGTCTCGCCGCCCGAGATGCGGTCGCCGTCGTCGGGTCGCGAACGCGGCGCGGGACATGACTCGTTGCTCCATGCTCGGTGCTCTGCGCACCGATCAGTAGACGCTGACTCCGTAGGCGCTCAGGGCTTCGGTGACCGGCTGGAAGAAGGTGGTGCCGCCGAAGGAGCAGTTGCCGCTGCCGCCGGAGGTCAGACCGTACGCGATGCCGCTGGTCGAGTAGAGCGGGCCGCCGGAGTCACCGGGTTCGGCACAGACCGTGGTCTGGATCATGCCGTGGACGATGTCGCCGCCACCGTAGTTGACGGTCGCGTCGAGGGCGGTGACCCGGCCGCTGTGCCTGCCGGTGGTGGAGCCGCGGCGGGTGACCGCGGTGCCCACGGACGGGGTGGCCGCGCGCGTGATGTCCACGCTGCCGACGGTACCCGACTTGGTGACAGAGCTGTTGGTGTAGCGCACCAGGCCGTAGTCGTTCACCGGGAAGCTGGAGCCGGCGGTCGAGCCGAGGACTGTCGTACGGCCCAAGCTCGAGTGCCAGGTGCCCGCACCGTCGGTGCAGTGGCCGGCGGTCAGCATGTAGTAGGTGCTGCCGCTGCGGACGTTGAAGCCGAGGGAGCAGCGCCAGCTACTCGCATAGATGGCGTCGCCGCCTGAGGTCAGCTTGTTGAACCTGCCCGGGGTGTGCTTGATCTGAAGAGCACCCGCGGTGCTGCCCGCCGACTCCTTGATCTTCGCGATCTCCGCATGGGAGACGGTGCTGTCGACGGTGACGACGACCTTGTTGGTCTTCGAGTCGACGGCCCAGGCGGTGCCCGGCACATCTGCCTGGAGCACCGAGGAGCTGGCCTTCTTGAGCCGGGACGTGCTGAAAGTCTGTGCGTCGCTCGCGTTCGCGTGGGGGACGCTGACGGCGGCCGCGGCCACAAGTCCGGTGCCCAGGGAGATCAACCGGGTCCGACTCGCAACGCCGCTGCGGGGGTTGGTGCGCTCGATCCTCACTTTTCGTTCCTCCACATGGGAAGTCGGGGGTCCGCGTGGGGTCGGGGCCCGTGAGGCGCAGTCAGAGAACTATGCGTTCGGATTAGGAACACGCTGTGTCCCTGACAAGGCGCTGGACGGAGTATTCGGCCACGCGGTCGACCAGTGCAAGGGCGCCTTTCGGCCGCGCGGCGTTCAACACGCGTACACCCCACGGAGCTTGTTCGGATGGGATCGGGTTGCTTTCCCCGCGGCAATCGACGCGCCCGGGGTATTCCCCGGCGGCGGGAAAGGGCCGATGACATCGTAGGCGAATGCGCCGGGATGTCCGGAAGTCGCTCCTCCGGAAAGCCCGCGAGCCAATGACCGGTCAGCAGCCGCAGTCAGGGCCGCAGTCGCACCGTCACAGCAATTTCCGCAGGATTCGCAACAACTGCAGCAGTCGCCGCATCCGCTGCAGTCGCAGCCATCCCTGCGGGGGCCCTCCTTGCGCTCCCGGGTCCACGGGGCCTCGTATGTTCCACAGCACAGCCGGCACGTACAGGCGAGGCCCGCCCACACTGCGCAGCCCCCGATGAGCCCGCGCCGGTCGCGACGCGGCGGTTCCAAAGGAAGCGGCGGGCCACCAGGGCCGCCGGGCGGCGCGTACGGTCCGGACGGCCAGCCGGAGGGCGAGCCGGACCGCAGTCCGTACGGTCCACCTTGTGCGAGCGCCTGTTCGTGCCGAAGGCACGGTCCACGGACTTGCGCAGCACCTGCGCGAGCAGCACATGCGCGAGCTCGCCGTCCACCCATTCGGCTTCGCCCGGCGCGAGCCGTATCCCGTGCGGCGCGTCGTCGGCGAGCCGTCGGTCCTCGGGCAGCGACGTGCCGGTGGCCGATCGGTTCCCCCCGGTCCTTCAGACCTCGGGGGAGGATTCCAGGCACCTGACGCGGGGTCGGCCGTCCCGTCCTCCACGGCGTCCAGGAGGTGTGCGAGCCGCCCGGAAGGTCGGCCGACCTCGGCGAGCGGCTCCGCGTTGCCGGGCTTCCCGGCCAGGGCGAAGGCCGCGGCCGTCGCGTCCCGGTCGGCGGGGGCGGCGAGCCGCGCCCCCCGGGCGACGGAGGCGGTCCGCATTCCACGCAATGGACCGGTCCTGCCGTACGCCGCCATCCCGGGGCGCGCCCGGCCTGAGCTTCAGTCAAAACCGATATCAGCGGGCCGGGCTCAGACGCTCCGAAGGCATCGGACAACGCAGTATCGACCACCCCGTTCACCCGTACGCCCCGCCCGTCACCCGGACGCCGTGAAGAATCATATTTCACTCACAGTCAGCAACTGTGTACGGCAACACCCTTGGGAAACGCGGCCTCTCGACGAATTCGTTGTGCACCAGTACCGTCACGAAAACCCCGCGCGGCGTCTAACCACTTGGCGCGCCATCCGCATCATGGACGACCATAGGGATGCGGAAAGCAGAAAGACCGCTGTGAGAGGAGGCGTCCATGGGATCGGTGCGCAAGGCGAGTGCCTGGCTTGGCCTCGTCGACGACAACAACGATGACGAGCGTTACTACGACGACGACTACGCCGAAGGGTCCGAGCCCGCAGATGCTTGGGTCACGGATCCGCGCGTGAAGGTGGCGGTGGACTCGGCCGAGGAGAAGGGCCGCCGGATCGGCACGGTCACCCCGGACAGCTTCCGGGATGCCCGTGGCATCGGCGAGCTCTTCCGGGACGGCGTCCCCGTCATCATGAACCTCACGGCCATGGAGGCCGCCGACGCCAAGCGCGTCGTCGACTTCGCGGCCGGCCTGATCTTCGGTCTGCGCGGCTCGATCGAGCGGGTGTCGAGCCGTGTCTTCCTGTTGACCCCCGCCGACACGGAGATCGTCAGCGGGGAGCCCATGGGCCGTACGGACGGTTTCTTCAACCAGAGCTGAGGTGAGGCCGCTCGCCGGGTCCGCCTCTCGTCGCCCCCCTACCGGAAGGCGTCGAGACCGGTGAGCGCCTTGCCCAGCGTGAGCTGGTGCATCTCGACGGTGCCTTCGTAGGTGAGCACCGACTCGAGGTTTGTGGCGTGGCGCATCACGGGGTATGCGAGCGAGATCCCGTTGGCGCCCATGATCGTGCGCGCGGTACGACCCATGTCGATCGCCTCCCGTACGTTGTTGAGCTCGCCGAAGCTGACCTGTTCGGTACGCAGGCGTCCCGCGTCCATACGGCGCTCACGGCCGACGATTACGACGTGGTGTCCCGCACATCCAGAGCCCAGATCGGCACTCCCGTCGCCGGCGGGAAAGCCCCGAGGAAGACCCGCGGCCGCCGACGCCGATGCGCCCTCGCGGGGAACCCGCACGGGTCAGCGGAGCCCGCACGCGTGGTGCGGGCGGGAGACTGCCTGGCCGCCACCACACGAAGGGGTCAGCCAACGGACTTCGCCCGAACCGCCGTCGTCGGAGCGTCCCGCTGCGCAGGCACCTCCGCCGAGCCCACCGCAGGCGCTTCGCACTCCATGGCCCGCGGCAACCGCAATGCCATCACGGCCCCGAGGAGCAACAGGCCGGCACTCACCAGCAGCGTCACATGCAGCCCGTACACAAAGGAGTCCCGCGCCGCATGCCTCAGCGCCTCCCCCCGCCCCCCGCCGAGCCGCGCAGCAACCTCGTACGCCTCGCCCAGCGAATGACTCGCCGCAGCCGAGTCCGCAGCGGAAACCCCCGGCACGGAGGCGAGCCCGGGCGCGTACGCCGCGTTCATCACGCTGCCGAGCAGCGCGACTCCGATACCCGCCCCCAACTGGTACGACGTCTCCCCGATCGCGGAGGCCCCACCCGCCTGCGTCTGCGGAGCCTCGCTGAGCATCGACTCGTACGCCCCGAACAGTGTGACCTCGAGCCCGAACCCGAGCAGCACGAACCCGGTCAGCAGCAGCGGAGCGTTGTCGTGGCGGCCCATCGCCGTGAGCGTGAGGACCGCCACGGCGGTGAGACAGAAGCCGAAGCAGACCATCGCGCGCGGACCGAAGCGGTGCAGCATCTTCGCCCCGGTGAGGCCCGCGGTCATCGCGGCGATGGTGAGTGGCAGCAGCCGCAGTCCCGTCTCGAGCGGCGAGAGCTTCAGCACGAGCTGCAGATACTGCGCGGCGATCAGTTCCAGACCCACCAGAGCGAGCAGCGCGAGCACGATGCACCCGACGGACGTACTGAAGGCGGGTTTGGCGAACAGACGCAGGTCGACGAGCGGATGCCGGCGCCGCCGTTGCCTCCGTACGAAGGCGACGAGGACCCCGGCCCCCCCGAGCAGCGGCACCATCGTGGAGGGGCTCAGCGGCCCTTCTCCGCCACCGATCCGCTTCACACCGAGTACCACGCCGAAGAGCCCGGCAGCGGCCATCAGCGCACCGACGACGTCCCACGGTCCGTCGCCGTCCCCCTTCGACTCGGGCAGCAGCCACCGCCCGACGGGCAGGCTGACCAGCATCAGCGGGATGTTGATGAGGAAGACCGCGCCCCACCAGAAGTGCTCCAGCAGGAAACCGCCGAGGAGCGGTCCGACGGCCGCTCCCACCGCGGCGACGGCGCTCCAGACACCGATCGCGAGCGCCCGCTCGCGCCGGCTGGGGAAGACCTGACGCAGGATGGAGAGTGTCGCGGGCATGATCATCGCGCCGCCGACACCGAGCAGGGCACGCGCCGCGATCAGGATGTGCGGGGTGTCGGCGCAGGCCGCCACGGCGGAGGCGACGCCGAAGAGGGCGTATCCGAAGAGGAGCACTCTTCGGCGGCCGACCCGGTCTCCCAGCGTGCCGAAGAGGATCAGCAGCGAGGCGCAGACCAGCGGGTAGACGTCGACGATCCAGAGCAGTTCCATCGCGCCGGGTCTGAGGTCCTCGGTGACGGCGGGCACCGCGACATGCAGCACGGTGGCGTCGACCGCGACCAGCAGCAGGCTGACGCAGAGGACGACGAGGACAACCCATCGGTTTGCACCGGCCCCGGCCTCCCGACGGCAACGCTCGGCGGCCGTGGTCGTCCCGGACATGTACGTACCTCCCAGATGATCTCTCGCGTTCGGCGGATCCGCGGGGTGGGGACTTTCTGCGGCTGCGGCCGGGAGGAGTGGTGTCCCGGTCTCACGCAACAAAGGCGAGTGAATCGCCAGCGTACGCGAGTTCCGGTCAGGGGCGAGTGGCGGGTCTCTCACGTTCCTCTCAGACTCGTGTGGCATGCGCCACCTCCGTCGGGTCCGGTACGCACCACGAGACCGCCCGGGTTCGGGGCGCGGCCCATAATCGAGCCCGTGACCGATCTTGAAACGCCTGTCGCGCCGCACCGCCGGGGGACCGCCCTGCGGCGGGTCGCGCCCGCCCTGCTGGGGTATGCGGCGGTCCGCGCGCTGGGCCTGGTGACGCTCGCGGTGTGGAGCGCCACGCGTGACAAGAGCGCGCACCAGCTGCTCACCGCCCGCTGGGACTCGCTCTGGTACACGCGGGTCGCCGAGCTCGGTTACGGCTATGAGGTGCGGCTGCCGGACAGCGACGTGCACTCGAACCTCGCCTTCTTCCCGCTGCTGCCCTGGCTGGAGCGGGCCGTCTCGGCGGTGACCCCGCTGTCGTACGCGGACGCGGGCCTGCTGGTCAGCACGCCGGCATCGCTCGCCGCGGCGTGGGGCATCCTCGCCGTCGCCGACCATGTCTGCACAGAAGACAAGGCCCGAAGCGCGGCCTGGGGAGGGCGGTGGTGCGAGAAGGGCGGGGCTCGGGCGGGCGTCTGCGCGGTGCTGCTGTGGGCGGTGCTGCCCGTCGGGGTCGTGCAGTCGATGGCGTACAGCGAGTCGCTGTTCACGGCGCTCGCGGCCTGGTCGCTGTACGCGGTGTTGACCGGCCGCTGGCTGACAGCGGGCCTGCTCGCCTCGCTCGCCGGTCTGACACGTCCGGTCGGCGCCGCAGTGGTCGCGGCAGTGTGGGTGACAGCCCTTGCCCCATTAGTACGGGACTCCTTCGTACGGGACGCCTTCGGGCTGGGCGCGTTCGGGCGGCATGCGTTCGGGCGAATCTCGTCCGTACAGGATTCGCTGGTACGGAAGCGGAGTGTTCCGGCACCGGACGGCGCGCCCGTCTGGCGGCGTGCCCTGGGCATGCTCCTCGCGCCTGTGGGTGCCGCCGGTTACGTCCTGTGGGTCGGACAGCACACGGGCAAGGGGCCGCTCGGCTATCTCGACGTCCAGGCCGGGTGGGGCAACGGCTTCGACGGCGGCTACGCCTTCGCCCGGTTCGTCGCCGACAAGTTCACGTCGTTCCCGTCGGCGCTCGCCGGACTCGGACTGGTCCTGGGGGTCGGCCTGGTGATCTGGCTGTACGTCATCTGCGTACGGCAGGGGCAGCCGCTGCCACTGCTGGTGTACGCGGGGCTGGTTACCGCGCTCGCCCTGTGCGCGTCGGGCTACTTCGGCTCGAAACCGCGTCTGCTGCTGCCCGCCTTCCCCCTTCTGCTGCCCCTGGCACTGGCCCTGGCCCGTTTGCGAACGCCCGTGCAGGCGTGGGTGGTTGCGGGTGCGGCGGTGGCGTCGGCCGCGTACGGCGCGTTCTGGCTGAATGGCTCCGGTCCGCCATGACCGGCCTCCCGGCCACCGGCGAGCGTCCGAGAATCGCACACGAGCTTTCGTTGAACGAATTCATAAGCGCCGAAGAACAACTCTTGTGATAGATCTATGGAATTGAAGGGCAGGCAGGCAGCAGATTCCATAACTCTCTGCGATAAGCGCCCTCTGAGAGTAATCCCACATCACATCGTCATCACAACCAGCGTGCTTGGCCATGGAACGGAGCTCACTCGCTGTAACGTCGATTGAGTGCGTACCGAACGAAAGCTGACTCGTCTGGACCGGGTCTTCGCCCGGCTGGACCGTGAGCCGGAACGACCGGCCCACATCGACGTGCCCAGGATGAGCAGGCACCGGGTGGTTCTCTTCGCGGCCACGTTCGCCTTCTACCTGGCCATGGTGTGGGCCGTGATCATCACTTCCTGGCTCGTCCGGCTCGACTGGCAGGTCATGTTCTTCCGGCCCTACCAGCAGTGGCCGGAGATCCACGCGTTCCTCGACTATTACGTGGTGCTCGGCCAGCGCGGCCCCACCGCCGTGATGGTCGCGGCCTGGCTGGGCTGGCGCTCCTGGCGGCAGCACACGCTGCGTCCGCTGCTCGCGCTCGGCGTCTCGCTGCTACTGCTGAACACCACGGTCGGCGCCGCCAAGATCGGCATGGGCCGCCTCGGCCCGCACTACGCGACCACGATCGGCTCGAACGAGATGTGGCTGGGCGGCGACATATTTCCTTCGGGCCACACCGCCAACGCCGTCGTGACGTGGGGCATCCTCGCCTATCTGGCCTCGACGCCGCTCGCCCGGCGCTGGCTGTCGGCCGTCTCCGCCGTGGTCTCCCTCGGCGTCGGACTGACCACCGTCTACCTCGGTACGCACTGGCTGAGCGATGTCTTCCTGGGCTGGGCCGCCGGCCTGCTGATCCTGCTCGCGCTGCCGTGGTTCGAGCCGCTGATCGCCTACGCCGAGGCCCGCGTCTTCGCCCTGCGCGACGCCTGGCGCGGCCGCCGCGACAGTACGGTGCCCTTCCCCGCTCTCGAACCCGCTCGCGCCGGCGGATACCCATCGAACACCCCGGTGGGCATGGGCTCGATGCTCTCGCACGAGACCCCCGCCGACGAGGAGCACGGGTCCCGCGAGCCGGTCAGCGGGCCGCTTTCGCCCCGGTCACCCGTGTATCTGGCGCCCGGCCCGCACACAGGTCGCTCGGAGCGCACCCCGGTGACGCCCGTCGGCAGCAGAAGACCGCCGCACCAGGACCGCGTGACACGTGGCACCACCTCGACCCGCCCCCTGAGGGGCGGCTGATGGGAAGTCAGCGGGACCGGTACGCACACCGCACCACTGGCCGCACGGCGAAGGCCCTCGACTCCGGGAGTCGAGGGCCTTCGCCGTGCGGGACGCCGTGCACAGAGGTACGCGAAGAGGCGGGTCAGCCCTTCCAGCAGCGCTTCACGCGGCCGTCGCTGATCTCGAAGTTCAAACGGCCGCTCAGGTACTCCATAGTGATGATCGCGCCCGGTGGCAGCTTCCGCACGGGGGACCAGCCGCGCTCACGGGCGATCCGCTCGGCGCTGCTCGCCTCCATGCCGACGTAGACGTCCGGGTCGTCCTGGGGCTCTGCGGGAGGTTGGGGAATCGGGGCCATGCCGCCACGTTAGGCGGCGGAGTGCGGGCGGGGGAAGCCCGAACGCCACCACCATCCGTCACTGATCCCTCTCCAGTCACCCTCCTGTCACAGCCAACGGCGCCCGTTTCGATTGCACTCTGTCACCCACAAGCGCTTCCGTAAGCGTTTCGCATGTCTTCGAACGCAATTCGGACTACGTTTTCGGCGATCCGAATAAGACCCTGCGAGAAAGCGCGGCGCCCATCCCGCGCAGCACCTGTTCGGGCTATTCGGGCATGCCGAGGTGTACATCATCCGTTGCCGTTCTTCGCCGATCAGATCGGAGATCATCCCGGTGTTCGGCAGGCAGCCGAGAGAGGTCGGGCAGCCGGTCCACGTCGCGGCGCACCGTGCATGGGGTGGCGCCACCGCACGGTTCCACGCGCCCCTTACGGGGCGCTGATCCTCAACGACAGATCGTTGTCCTCCGTGTAGTACGGACCCGCCAGCACCGGACCCTGCTCCGTCTCCAGCTCGACCTTCGGGTAGGCGAAGATCGGCTTCTTGTCGGCGATGTCGTCGAGCAGCCGGGCGATCCGTACCCGCGGCCCGCTCTCCCCCGCCGGGCGCAGCCACAGGTCCCAGATGCCCTTTGTCAGGGCGCCGTAGGCCACCGTGAAGTGGAACTCCGCCCCCTCCACGGTGGCTTCGGCCATCAGCAGGGGCGCCTGCTTGCGGCGGGCGCGTACCTCGGCGTACGCGCCCGGCGTGAGAGTGACGCCGTAGACCCGGCCGCGCACCCTCAACTCCGCGTCGTTCATGTACAGTTCGCCCGCCTCGGCGTGCGGGGCGCGCAACCAGCTGCGAACGGAGAGGTTGCCGTGCTTGGTCGCGTACGGGATTCGGACGGCGACATGGCCGCGGGCTCCGCTGGGGACGCGGTCGACGAGTGAGCGCAGGTCGTTGAGGCCGGGCGCCAGGCGGCGCGGCTCAGCATCGGCCATCTGCGCGTAGACGTCCCAGCGGCCCTCCGGCAGCTGGACGCTGCTGGGCAGCGCGGCCCGCAGCCGGTGGTCGGCGGCCCCGTTGAGCGGCAGGCTGACCTCGTCGTCGCTGCCGCGGTGGCGCAGCACCAGGCGCACGGCGCCTGCCTCCACGGTGTCGGTGAGGTCGAAGGTGAGCCCACCCGCGCAGTCGGCGATGCAGTCGGCCCGCGGGGAGGTGGCGGCGTCCTCGTCGGGGTGCTGGTGCGCGGGCTGCGGAGCCAGCGTCATCATGCGGTGTGCCCCTTCTTGAGTACCGCGCGTCCGGCATCCCGAACGGCATAGGCGCCACCGAGCAGCGCCCCCCGAGTGCGGTGCAGTGACCCGCGCATCCGGCCGAGCGCCGAGTCGCCGCCGCGCGTGACCAGCGCGGCGAACAGCGAGTCATAGCGCCCGGCGATCCGGGCGGGGTCGAATCGCTCGGAATTCTTGAGCGCCGCGCCCGCCATCTGGTGGCGGAGGGTGTCGTTGTTGATCAGTTCGAGCAGTCCGTCGGCGATGGCCTCGACGCTGCCGACCTCGACGAGGCGCCCGTCGACACCGTTGTCGATGATCTCCCCGGGGCCGTGCGGGCAGTCCGTGGAGACGACGGGCAGGCCGCAGCGCATGGCCTCGACGATCGTCATGCCGAAGGACTCCAGGCTGGAGGTGACGGCGGCGATGGAGCCCTTGGCCCACTCGGACTCGATGGGGTGGGTGGGGCCCATCAGATAGACGTGGTTGTAGAGGCCGCGATCGTCGATGAGGGCGCGCAGCTTGTCCTTCTCACTGCCGCCGCCGTAGATCCGCAGACGCCAGTCGGGCCGCTGGGCGCGCACCCGGTCGAAGGCCTTGATCAGCACGTCGTACCGCTTGACCGGGACGAGCCGCCCGGCCGCCATGACCCACTTGCCGGAACCGTCCGCGGGCGCTATGCCGGGCGCGGGCACGGAGTTGGGCACGGCCTCGACGCGCACGCCGGGCAGCCGCATCTTGCGGCGGTACGCGCCGGCGTCCGCCTCAGTGGTCGTGGTGAGCGCGTCGAGCCGCGGATAGACGGCGCGCAGCTCCTTGCGCAGGACGGACGAGTGGCTGTCGAGCGTGAGGTGCTCCTGGCCGACCCGGATCGGGCCGCGCCGGGTCTCACGGGCCAGATGCACGTTCAGGCCCGGTCTGGTGCCCACCACGACGTCGGCGTCGACCGTCGCGAGGTGCTCGGCGATACGGCGGTCGGTGAGGGCGCTGTACTGGCCGTAGTTGCCCTCCCCGCGCGGAAAGGCCCGGGCCGGACGCTGGTTCTCGGGGTCCTCGCCCTCGTATCCCGGGCTCTTTGTGCGGATGTCGAGGAGGTGGCGTACGCGGACGCGCGGATCGGGCGTGAAGACCGGGTCGTCGCGATGGCGGAACACCGAGACGATCTCGACGTCGTGCTGCTCGGCCAGGGTGTTGGCGAGGTTGTACGTCGTCCGGACAGTCCCCCCGATCCGGTACGCGTTGTGTGTGAGAAAAGAAATATGCATGCGTCCCCGAGTCCCCTGTCTCGTCTTCTACCACATGGTCAGACGGGGGATCGCCGGGTTGGGTTGGGCACCATCATCGTCTTGTTCCAGAACTGTTGTGCCATTGGTAGGTGATGTCGGGAACTCTTTGGCATCTTGGCTCCTCAGTGCGGGGTTTCGCAGGCTTCCTGGAGCATCAGGACGCCGAGGATCAGCGGGCCAAGGATGAGCACCCCGGGGATTTCGCTGCGCCACGCGCCGTGCGGTACGGCCCGCTGTAGGTCCTGCACGGAGTGACCCTCCTCGCGCCCGCCCCCGGCCTCACCATCCTGCTCGGCCGCAACGGCTCGGGCCGTACGACCGCGCTGCGCGCCCTGGCCGGCACCGTTCCCCTGTCCACGCGGCGCCGTGGTCTGGGACGGCACCGAGGTCACCAGGATGCCCGCGTAGCGAACGGGCCCGCCGCGGACTGTGCCTGGTGCCGGAGCGGCAGGCCCTCGCGTGGTTGCTCGTCGACGAACCCGCGCAGAGCATGTCACCGACGGCCGCGGCTCGTACGTGTGAACTACCGGGCGGGCTCGACGCCTGTGTGATCGTGGCCGAAACAGCGACGGCCGCCCGGCCTGCGCGGCAAGGCGGCACTCGTGTACGTACTGATGTGCGGCGAGGTCGTGTTCAGCGGTGAGGCGGCGGAGGTGGCAGCGGCGGGCCCATCGGGACCGGGCGCTGGACGACGCCCGAGGTGACCACAGCGGCCCGACCCGAGGCGGCCCCCGTCGGGAGGCCCAGCAACATGCCGGGAGTGATCCGGTCCGGATTCTTCCCGACCACCTGCTTGTTGGTCCGATAGAGCTCCTGCCAGCCGCCCTTGATCCGGTAGCGGTGATCGATCGACGAGAGCGTCTCACCGCGCCTGACCACATGCGCCCGGCCCTGGAGGCCGTACCGCCTGGAACAGACGGGCCACGCCCGCCACCCCTGGACGCTCAGCACGTCCTCGGCAACCCTGTTCTGCTCCTGACGCGTGGCAAGATCGGCACGCGGCGCGTACTTCAGTCCGCCGAACTCCTCCCAGGTGGGCTGCCAGAACTGCAGACCCCCGTAGAAGCCGTTCCCGGTGTTCACGTCCCAGCGGCCACTGCTCTCGCACTCGGCGATACAGCCCCATGGCCACTGGTTTCTCGCGCAGTCGTACGGTACCCGGGCCGCGCCGGGGCCGGGCGCGGCAGGTGGTGGAGCCGCTGCCACCATCGAAGGGGCCGGCACTGCCAGGACCACGGCGACGACAGCCGCGTACCGCTTGCGCTTGATCACCATCGGGCCACGCTAAGCAGGGTCGGCGGCGCCCTCCTCGAGCCTCGCCAGTGGCGAGCGGGACCCCACCCGGTCGGAGGACCGGGTGGGGTCCCCAGTGCCCGACCCTTTCATTCGCTGATTTCTGGATTTATCGACCTGCCGCTCAGTCGGTCTGTGCCTCACCTGGCGGATCAACTTCCTTGGATATCCGAGAAGTTGGCCGCCAGGAGCAGGTTCCGCAGCCGGATTCACGCTGCGCGCCGGATGGTTCGATTCCGTTCGCTTTCGGGCGTGACTCCGGCCGCAGATCGCCCGTTGTCTTCTTCATGAGCCGGGAATTCACCCGGTTCCTGAGCCGGGACCACCCGGCGAGGCCACGCACCGCATCCCGAGGAGCCACCCGTGCCGCGCATGCTCGACGTCAGCGACGACGTACGCGCCGAGATCGGCGACGAAGAAGCCGACCGGCTGCTCGCCGGAGAGAACGCCCCGGGCAGTTACGACTGCACGTCCTGCCGCACCCCGGGCGACTCCGAACAGGAGCGCACCAGCACCGTCCTGTTCATCGGCGACGAGACCGCCGTTCTCGCCTTCGCCCACGCCACCTGTCTGCCCTCCCAGGTCGTCCAGGTCACCGAGGAGCAGCTGCGGGGGGCCGTCCGCTCGATCACCGGGGACGAGCGCCCCACCGAGGCCATGCCCGAGCAGGCCGTCCTCGGTATCACCAGCGGGCTCCTCCTGATCGCCGGAGAGCTGCACCCCGCGCTCGTCGTCGAACCGACCGGGCCGATCGCCCGCCCCGGCACGATGGGAGGAGGGGGCGACGACTTCCTGCCGCTGCTCATCGAGCAGGGCTTCATGCCGGTGACGCAGCTGATCGAGGTGCCGCCGGTGCTGCACGGGTGGTCCGTGCTGCTCGCCGCGGGCCAGCTGCACGCTGTCCTGCAGCCCGGCCCGGGTGGCGGCTCGCCCGTCGCCTGGTGGCAGGCCCACCAGCCGCTGCAGGTCACCGACAGCTGGCGGGCGGCCGCCAACAAGCAGCAGCATGTACTGCTGTTCGCGGCCCCGGTCGGCTCGATCGGGCGCCAGCCCCGGGAGGACCTGCTCCGTGAGGCCCTCGACAAGGCCGCGGCCAACGGCCAACTGGTGGCTGCGGCGATGCCGCTCGCGGGCACATGAGCGGCATCGCCGGGAAAGCAGTGGAGAGCCGCTGGGGAGTCCGTGAACTGCGGGCCGTCGGTGGCTGGTCGCGCCCGCGCGGCGGAGCCGCATGATGTCGCAGCCCCGCGCCCCTTGCGGCCCGCGGCTCCCTTCGGGCGCGATACGCGCCCGGCACACTCCTGGTGACCGGCGAAAGCAGGGGTCGGCCGCATCTGTTGGGTCCCAGGGTCGTTGGCACGTACGTGCACACCTACGACACCCCTCGCCGCCTGCCCTACACATCCCCGATCCCGGCCATGCGGCCGACCCCCGACACCTCCGGCAGCCATTCGGCCACGCCGATCTACGACGCGCTCTACACGGAGTTCCGCAGGCTCTTCCGAGCCCTGCCGGGCGACCGCAGCGGCGAGGAGGACCTGGGCTTCACCGCCTTCGGGATCGGCCCGCACAGTACGGAGTCACACAGTACGGTCCCCTGTAGCACGGGGTCGCAGAGCACGGGGTCGCACAGCACGAGTACGGGATCGACCCATACAGGATCGGCCGGCACGGGACCGACCCGTACAGGGTCGGCCGCCATGGGATCGACCGCCACGGGAGCGGCCGGTACGGGATCCGGTGCAGGGTCGCACAGCAGCGGCTCGTACGGCTCTGGGTCGTACAGCTCCGGGTCGCACGGCTCCGGCTCCCCCACCGCGACTTCGTACGGCACGCGGCAGGGCGCCGCGCAGCACGGGACCGGGCATCTGGCCGCGCACGGCCGCACCACGGCCACCTGGCAGCCGGTCGCGCGACAGCACACCAACGGGCTGGTCCCGGCTCTGCCGCCCGGACCGCGCAAGGAACGCTGATGCGCGCATCCGCAGAAAACGTCGACGCGCTCATATGCACGAGAAATACAAAGGGCCCCCTGCACGCAGAACAAACCGAAGCAGGCAGAGGGCCCTTTTCCACGCCCGCTACTTCTTCCTGCCGCGCTTCTCCCGCACCCGCACGGAGATATGGATCGGCGTCCCCTCGAAGCCGAACTCCTCGCGCAGCCGGCGCTCCACAAAACGCCGGTAGCCGTGCTCGATGAACCCGGACGCGAAGAGCACGAACCGCGGCGGCTTCGTGCCCGCCTGCGTACCGAAGAGGATCCGCGGCTGCTTGCCGCCCCTGATCGGGTGTGGATGCGAGGCGACCAGCTCACCGAGAAAGGCGTTCAGCCGGCCCGTCGGGACACGGGTCTCCCAGCCCTCCAGCGCGGCCTCTATGGCCGGGACCAGCTTCTCCATGTGGCGGCCCGTGCGCGCCGAGACGTTCACCCGCGGCGCCCATGCCACCTGGCCGAGCTCGGTGTCGATCTCCCGCTCCAGGTAGTAGCGGCGTTCCTCGTCGAGGGTGTCCCACTTGTTGAACGCCAGGACGATCGCACGGCCCGCCTCCACGGCCATCGTCACGATGCGCTGGTCCTGGACGGAGATGGTCTCGGACGCGTCGATGAGGATGACGGCGAGTTCCGCCTTCTCCACGGCGGCGGCCGTGCGCAGCGAGGCGTAGTAGTCGGCGCCCTGCTGGAGGTGGACGCGTTTGCGGATGCCCGCCGTGTCGACGAACTTCCAGGTGACGCCGCCGAGTTCGATGAGCTCGTCGACCGGATCGCGGGTGGTGCCCGCGATCTCGTTGACGACCACGCGCTCCTCGTTCGCCACCTTGTTCAGCAAGGACGACTTGCCGACATTGGGGCGGCCGATGAGGGCGATGCGGCGCGGGCCGCCGATCGCTGCCCCGAAGGTCTGTGCGGGGGCCTCCGGCAGCGCCTCCAGGACGGCGTCCAGCATGTCGCCCGTACCACGGCCGTGCAGTGCGGAGACGGGGTGCGGCTCGCCGAGGCCGAGGGACCACAGCATCGCCGCGTCGGCCTCGCCGCTCGGGCCGTCGACCTTGTTGGCGCACAGTACGACGGGCTTGCCCGCCTTGCGCAGCAGCCGGACGACCGCCTCGTCGGTGTCGGTGGCGCCGACCTTGGCGTCGACGACGAAGACGACCGCGTCTGCCGCCTCGATGGCGTACTCCGCCTGGGCGGCCACGGACGCGTCGATGCCGAGGACGTCCTGCTCCCAGCCGCCGGTGTCGACGACCTTGAAGCGGCGGCCCGCCCACTCGGCCTCGTAGGTGACGCGGTCACGGGTGACGCCCGGCTTGTCCTCGACGACCGCCTCGCGGCGGCCGATGATGCGGTTCACCAGGGTTGACTTACCGACATTGGGGCGGCCGACGACGGCGAGGACCGGGAGCGGGCCGTGACCGGCCGCCTCGATCGCGCCCTCGACGTCCTCGAGATCGAAACCCTCTTCCGCGGCGAGCTCCATGAACTCCGCGTACTCGGCATCGCCAAGCGCCCCGTGCTCGGGCTCGTGCTCCGAGCCGCCGGGCTGGATCTGGTCGTTCATGAAGTCCGTACCTCGTTGTTCATCGTGGTGATCGGTGGAGCGGGCCCGTACAGGCTCTGGTCCACTACTGGAGTGTCGCTGGACGCCCGGTGAGACACCTGGCGTTTTCCAGATGCGCCGTGAGCTGCTTCTGGATGCGCACGGTCGCCTCGTCGAGCGCCTTGCGCGTACGCCGCCCGCCACGGTCGCCGGCCTGGAACGGGGCGCCGAAGACGACGTCGATGCGGCTGCGCAGCGGGGGCAGCCCCTTTATCAACCGTCCGCGCCTTTGAGTGCTTCCCAGGACGGCGACCGGAACGATCGGCGCTCCGCTGCGTACGGCGAAGTAGGCGAGACCGGCGCGCAGCGAGGCGAAGTCACCCTCGCCGCGCGTGCCCTCGGGGAAGATCCCGAGGACGCCGCCGCTCTCCAGAATCCCGAGAGCCTGGGTGATCGCGGTGCGGTCGGCGGTCGTACGGTCCACCTTCACCTGCCCGATGCCGAGCAGGAAGGGGTCGAGGGGACCGATGAACGCCTCTTTCTTGATCAGGAAGTGCGTGGGCCGGGGAGCGACGCCCATGACCATCGGGCCGTCGACGTTGTGGGAGTGGTTGACGGCCAGAATCGCCGGGCCGGTCGCGGGGACCTTCCAGGCGCCCAGGACGCGCGGCTTCCACAGCCCGTACATCAGGCCGACGCCGATACGCCGCCCGACCTCCGCACGCCGAGCGGAAGGTACGTCCGTCACTTCCCGGCCCGCTTCTCCTCGACGAGGGTGACCACGCACTCGATGACCTGCTGGAGCGTGAGGTCGGAGGTGTCCACCTCGACCGCGTCGTCCGCCTTGGCGAGCGGTGAGGTCTTCCGGCTGGAGTCGGCCGCGTCCCGCTTCAGCAGGGCCTCGCGGGTCGTGTGGAGGTCGACGCCCTTCAGCTCACCGCTGCGACGGGCGGCGCGGGCCTCCGGGGAGGCGGTGAGGAAGATCTTCAGGTCGGCGTCCGGCAGCACGGTCGTGCCGATGTCCCGGCCCTCGACGACGATGCCCGTCGCGGCGGCCGAGGCGATCGAGCGCTGCAGTTCGGTGATCCGCGCGCGCACCTCGGGCACGGCACTGACCGCGCTCACCCTGGAGGTGACCTCCTGGGTGCGGATCGGGCCCGAGACATCCATGCCGTCCACCGTGATGGTCGGCGCCGAGGGGTCCGTACCGGACACGATGTCCGGCTTCTGGGCCACGGCGGCGATGGCGGAGGGGTCGGTGACGTCTATGCCGTTGGTCACCATCCACCACGTGATCGCCCGGTACTGGGCGCCGGTGTCGAGGTAGCTGAGGCCGAGCTGGGCCGCGACGGCCTTGGAGGTGCTCGACTTGCCCGTGCCGGAGGGGCCGTCTATGGCGACGATCACTGCCGGGGCGGTCCGGGCGGCGGTGGTTTCCACGGGTGCGAGCACCTTCCTGGTACGGGGTTGGTGGGCTGCTACGGGCACGATCGCGCCCCGCACAAGGTTACTGGCTTCCCGGACCCCTTATTACGGGCCCTGCGGCCGCCCCACGATGATCAGCCGCACCGGGCTCGCGCCACGACGGCGCGGGAGCGCGGGGTGCCCCACCCGTCAGTACCACCTACCCGGACGGGGTCCCCCACGGAGACTACTGCCCAGCATGGGTGCCCCCTCGGGCTTACTGCCGAATCGCCCAGCCCCGCTCCCGCAAAGCCGCCGTCAGCACCGGTGCCGCCGACGGCTCCACCAGCAGCTGCACCAGGCCCGCCTGCTGACCTGTGGCGTGTTCGATGCGGACATCCTCGATGTTGACGCCGGCTCGGCCCGCGTCGGCGAAGATGCGGGCCAGTTGGCCGGGCTGGTCGTCGATGAGGACGGCCACGACCTCGTACGTCCGCGGAGCGGAACCGTGCTTGCCGGGGACGCGGACCTGGCCGGCGTTGCCGCGGCGCAGGACGTCCTCGATGCCGCCTGCGCCCTCGCGGCGTTTGGCCTCGTCGCAGGACTGGAGCGCGCGCAGGGCCCGCACGGTCTCGTCCAGGTCTGCGGAGACGTCCGCGAGGAGGTCGGCGACCGGGCCCGGGTTCGCGGACAGGATGTCGATCCACATCCCTGGATCGGAGGCGGCGATCCGGGTCACATCACGAATGCCCTGACCACACAGGCGTACGGCCGACTCCTCGGCGTGCTCCAGGCGCGCGGCGACCATGCTGGACACCAGGTGGGGCATGTGCGAGACCAGCGCGACGGCCCGGTCGTGGGCGTCCGTGTCCATGACGACGGGCACGGCACGGCAGCGCGACACCAACTCCAGGGCGAGGTTGAGGACTTCGGTGTCGGTGTCCCGGGTGGGCGTCAGCACCCAGGGGCATCCCTCGAAGAGGTCCCCGGTCGCAGCGAGGGGGCCCGACCTCTCACGACCCGACATGGGATGCGTACCGATGTACTTCGACAAGACGGCCGGTTCGAGGCCCAGCGACTCCAGCTCGCGGCGCGGCGCGCCCTTGATGCTGGCCACGTCGAGGTAGCCGCGCGCGACCCCGCGCCGCATCGCGTCCGTGAGCGCCGCGGCCACGTGCGCGGGGGGCGCCGCCACGATCGCGAGGTCGACGGGACCCGCGGGCTCCTCGTCCGTGCCGGCACCGAGCGCGGCCGCCGTACGGGCCTGCTCCGGGTCGTGATCGGCGAGGTGCACGACGACGCCGCACTTGGCCAGGGCCAGGGCCGCCGACGTGCCGATGAGCCCGGTGCCGATGACGAGTGCGGTCCTCACTGGGCGATGTCCTTGCGGAGTGCGGCCGCGGCGCCGAGATAGACGTGCGCGATGTCGGCACGGGGCTTGTCGGACTCGATGTGCGCGAGGACCCGTACGACCCTCGGCATCGCGCCCTCGATGTCCAGTTCCTGAGCGCAGATCAGCGGTACGTCGACGATGCCGAGCGCCCGCGCGGCGGCCGCCGGGAAGTCGCTGTGCAGGTCGGGCGTCGCCGTGAACCAGATGCTGATGAGGTCGTCGGCCGTCAGGCCGTTCCGCTCCAGGATGGCGGTGAGCAGCCCGCTGACCTGCTCGTCCATGTGTCCGGCCTCGTCCCGCTCCAGTTGGACGGCGCCGCGGACCGCTCGTACCGCCACGGTGTTGCTCCTTGCTGATGCCTGCTGATGCCTGCTGATGCCTGCTGATGTACGTATCGGCTCTGTG
>CAMLJW010000011.1 GCA_946480485.1 uncultured Streptomyces sp.
CGGACGGATTGTCCGGCGTTGGCTTCAACCGGGCGGCAGCTTTCAAGTCCACTGAGACGTTTGTGGCTATGAGGTTTGCGGTGTGGGTTCCCGGCGTTTCGCCGGGTTGTTGATCCAGGTGGTCTGGGTACTTCGGGTGGTGTGGGGCGTCGGCCGAAGCGTTTGGGATGGCGGGCGTAGGCGGCGGCGAGAGTAGCGGCGCGCTGGTCGCGGAATTCTTCGACGGTGCCGAAGTGGACGCTGGCGGGCGTGTGCCATCCGATGCCTGAATCCCGATGTTCGTGGTTGTAGTACGAGGTGAAGGCGTCGAACCGTTTACGGGCGTGGGCCAGGGAGTCGAACCGGTCGAGATAGTCCGACATGTACTTGGTCGTCTTGAGAGTCAGGTCAGGTCGGGTGTCAGCTGGTGGAGCACGATCGTCCTGAGCAACTGTGTGGCTGGAGTCGTGAAGGGGCAGTGAGAGCGTCTCCGGGCGCGCGATCTTGGTGATAGCGTGCTTGGCTCGGCGCTCATTGCGTATGTGAACAGGCGGAGTTGGAACGGGGGGATCTGCCGTGGCCGTGGATCTCGGAGTAGGACCAGGAGTCCTCAAGAAGGGCGGGACAGACCTTCTGGACGTCCTCAAACCAGTCAAGAAGGTGGACCTGGGCGACCCGGCCGGGCAGGCCTCTTCGATCGGGGACGATGACGCGGCCGCGGCATTGGTGACGTTCTGCGCGACCTGGGTGTCGGGGGCCTCGTTCCTCGCCGACTGCGCGGCGACGCTGGCGGAGGGTCTGAACAAGGCCAACGGTGACTACGCGGAGACGGATGAGGCCATCCGTGACTCGGTGAACTCGGTCAAGTCGGTATTGAGCTAGGTGCAGGTACAGGTACGGGGGATCCGCAATCATGGCAGCCACGCTCGGGTCGACGACCGACCCGAAGGAACTCATCCCAGGAGACGTCGGCAAGCTCGGCAATCTCGAAACCGCCGTCAATTCCTGGTCGGACAATGCTCGCCTATGGGGCGATTTCAGCCGAATTAACGCACGGGGTGCGGTGCGCGATGCGGGCCATCATGGTGCGGCGGCACAGGCAGGCCCCGAGATCGAATTCTTGTACTGCGTCACAAATTTGTGGTAGTCGGTGAGCATTTCCAATCCACCCCACCTTGACGAGTGAAGATTGTCTGTAGGTAGGGCGAAGAGTCCGTGGTGAATATCGTTGCTCCGTTCGGGCCGATATCCAGTCAGTCCAGTCAGTCCCATAGTCTCCATTTCCTCGGCGCGGCGAGGGGACAGTCCTGCCAAGTATGCTTGCGGGGTCTTCTTTTCTTGATCCCACGAAATGGACCCATCATGACCATGGCCCGCTTGTCCACAGCAACTTGGAGCCTCACGGCCGTAGCCGCCAGCGTGTTGCTCGTCGGCTGCTCGGGCTCGGTCACTGTCGGAAACTCCGATCCGAAACTTTCTGCGAACAAGTTGGCTACCACGGTCGCCGAAAAGCTCGCCGCCACAACGGGCCAGCCGAAGCCGGACATCACCTGTCCCAAAGACCTCGTCGGGAAGGTCGGCAACACCACCCGCTGCACGCTCACAGCAGACGACGGCAGCACCTTGGGCGTGACGGTCAAGGTTTCCTCCGTCGACGGAAGCAAGGTCAACTTCGACATCAAGGCCGACGAGACGCCTTCCCCGGCTGCCAGCTGACAACTGAGCCTCGGGTCTTCTCGGCAACCTGATTGGCGGTTACGGCGCAAGACGATCGGCAGTGCCCCGACACGGGCTCGGTGACCTGGCGCCAGTACGGTGCTGCTCAGGAGATCTGGTCTACGGCGTACCCGACGAACAACGCCCACGCGTCCGCGCCAACAGCCAGCCCCGGGCGGGAAGTGTCCTTGGAGTCCCGCACATGGACTGCCTGAGACCAGGTGGCTACCTCGACGCACTGGCCACCCTCACCGCTGCTGTAGGTGCTCTTGACCCAGGTCAGTTCCGTTGCGCCCTTCATAGCTCTCCCAGCAGTCCCTCGATGAAAGCCATCGACTCTCGTGGAGTGAGAGCCTGAGCCCGGATGATCCCATACTGCGCCTCAAGAGAACGGGTGTCCGCTCGGTGTAGAGGTGGCTACTTTTCTGAACCTCGGCGTATGCGATCCGCTGCCCCGCCTTGGTCTCGATCAAGGTGAACGGACCTGCGAGTCCCGCGTGGTCCTCCCGCTGCAACGGCATGACCTGGATCTCGACGTTGCGGTTCTGCCCGGTGAGCAGCATCTGCTCAAGTTGGCCGCGACGAATCTCAGCGCCACCGATGGGGCGGCGCAGCACAGCCTCCTCGATGACGAAGCTCATCAGCGGAGCGGGCCATCGCGAGAAGATCTCCTGCCTGAGCATCCGAGCGGCCACCCTCTGCTCGATCGTCTCCTCGCCCAAGAGCGGCCGGCGCATCGCGAACATGGCCCGCGCGTGCTCCTCTGTTTGCAAAAGCCCGTTGATCAAGTGTGTGTCGTAGACATGCAGCTCAACCGCCTCCGCCTCCAACCGCGCAGCATCCCGAAAGAACGGCGGGAACTGCGCTCGCGCCACTTCTTCCTTCATCTCCTGCAAGATGCCACCCGCGTCCAGCACCTCGTCCGCCACGTCGATGAACCGAGGCGGCGGCGTCCGTCTCCCCTGTTCGAACGCTGCGATCGTGGACGCCGAGTACCCGGTCCGCGCCCCGAACTCAGCCCGCTCCATGCCCGCCCGCAGCCGGAACCGTTTCAGTTGCCGCCCAAAGACCCGGAGGATGCCCGACCCCGGTTCCGGCGGCCCCGAAGCCTCCGTCTCCAAGTCCGAGCCCATCTCCGCAGCTACGGTTTCGTCCGGCTCCCGTACCAGTTCACTCACCCGCCCGCTCACCTCCACCGCCCGCACCGACCACGTTCACGCTAGAAAGCACACGCTCACCACACCACCGAACCTCGAAAGTTCACCCGCACAAGTGCTCGCCATCGGCTTCCGCTCAGGCAGCCGAGTGGACCGCTTCGGTCTTGCGGTCATGAAGTTCCCTGCAATCCCGGCAGAGGGCGCGCGGATCATGCGTGCGGATGGCACGTTCACACCCGTCGCAGGTGAACAAGCGGCACCGGCTGTCGTGAGGGCGTCGCCGTCGCCGTCGCCCTACGGAGAGGCGCTGCTGGCAAGGGCGGCGGGAGGAGGGTGTTCAGACGGTATTCGAGAAGGCTTGCCGGATGGCGGATAGGAACGCCCTGGGACGGGAGACTCGCGGTGAGCGTGTGGGTGACCTGCTCTGGCGTCGCGGAACGCGCGAGCCAGGTCTCGACGGCGGGCACGAGCCGCTGCACGTCCCGTTCGGACAGCAACAACCGCGTATCGGCGAGACGCAGACGCGCGAGCAGGTCGGCCGCCGGTTCGGTGCGCACCGAACCTGACTGGGCAACAACAGGCCGCGTACGTACGGAAGCCGGCGCCAGGTCAGGCCGCGAGATCTCCGCTGGTCCCGGAACGGTCACCGGCACCGGCACCGCTGTAGGAACCGGCTCAGGCTCTTCTCCGACCGCTGGGCCGGAGACAGTGACGACAGCTGCGGCACCCAAACCGCTCTTACGCGCGGAGGCTCGTATAACCACCCCCGGATGATCGAGGAAGAACGTACGCGTCGCGATCCGGCCGCCCCCGAGCGGCACCCGGCGACGGACGAGATATCCCGCCGCCTCCAGCTCCCGCAACGCTCTGCCGATCGTCACCTCGCCCTCCGGGAAGCGTAACGTCAACGCCTTGATGGTGACCGAGGCGCCATCCGGCAGGGACTGGATGTGGACGCCGATACCGATCGCCGTCGCGGAGAGGCGGGCGTGCTGGGCGAGGTGGTTGCCGACGACCGTGTAGCGCTCGGTATGGCGGTGCCGTACGTGGAGAACTCCGGCACGGGGCGCGCCCGGCGGGAGCTCCGGAGGAGGTGCGGGCAACGAGTGCTCGGGCGACGGGGACGCGGGCACAGCCGCGTTAGACTGCGGGTCAGCCATTGGGAAGCTCGACTCTTCCTGTGTGGTCAGGCCCTCGCCGGGATTGCCGTCCTGCCGGGGGCCGTTCTCTGTCTGTGACGTCCATGGGCCCCATCGTGATTCAGGTACGACGTGACGCCAAGGTCCTCGGTTACGACCCCGACCATCTCACCGACCAGCAGCGCGGCATGGTGGAAACAGCCCTACAGGAACCCGCGCAGAACATGTTCATCGCCTCGGAGTACCTGGCCCAGCTCAAGGCGGAGAGCGAGTTCGCCGACGTGCCGGCCGAGGAGATGACACCGGCTCAGTACCAGGAACTCGCCGCGCGTTACAACGGCGGGCCGTACTGGGAGACCGACGCCCAGGCTTACGGGCGCGGACTTCCTGAAGTCCATCGGGTTCGACACCGACGAGGAGTTGTGGGCGATCGACGGCACGGACTGCTCGCCCTGCGACAACCATGATCCCGGCACTCGGCTCGGCGTTCCGGCTCTTTTGCTCCCTGGCCGCGCGGCGCAGGCGTTCGTACACCTGGCCCGCCACCTCGCCGAGTGGTTCGTCGCCGAGGTCGACCGGGGATTTTGGGCCGGCTTCGGGCGGTGCGCGTCTTCAAGACCGCCTCGTCGTGGGCCGAGTACGAGGTCTCCGATCGGGGTTGACCGGCGGCCCGGCTACCGAAGAAATCACTGACTGACGATAAGTCATTCACGCAGGACAAGGACGTAGCTGTGAGCGAGATGCCTCAGGAGCTCGATCGGGATGACTCCGTCCTGATCGAGTTCAACCAGCGCGGCGGGGTGCGCCAGGTGGCCCTGAATGCTCCCGAGACGGTCGCGCGGTCGGCCGAGGCTGTGAGCCAGGCGATGGGCACAATTCGCGGCATGGCAGAGCGCGTCCGCGGCACGGTCACGCAATGGCGGTGCGGCCCGACTCGGTCGAGGTCGAGTTCGGGATCAAGTTTGATGCCGAGGCCGGTGCCGTCATCGCGAAGACCGGGGTCGAGGCCGCCGTGACCGTCAAGCTCGCCTGGGGACCACCTCGCCTTCTTCGCCACCCCGGCCACCGCTCCTTCTGCCTGATCACCACCCGGGCCCCGGTCTTCGCTCTTGTCCCGTTCGTGACGTACCAGCAGATCGACGTCGATCCGCTCCAGCCGGTGCCGGGACGGGAGTTGCTGCGCAAGCTCGGCGTCCACGGCCCCGATGCTTCGCTGGACCAGATCGTGCGGGACTGGGGAGGGCACGCGCTCACACTCAGCCTCATGGCCGCCTACCTGACCAAGCGGTATGGCGGCGACGTCCGCCGGGTCGCCTCGCTGCCCGCCCCCGATCAGGGCCGGCCGCGGGACGCCATGGTCCGCCGCATCCTGCACGAGTATGACGCCTGCCTGACCGACGAGGAGCGCTCCTTCCTCACCCGGTACAGCGTGTTCCGCACTCCCGTCCTCGACGAGGCGCTGCACATCGTGCTGCCCGACACGCCGTGAGCTGAAATTGCCGCCGAGCCCCGACAGACGCTCTCAGTCATGTTCGACCATCTGACCGCCGCGCGGGTCATCCGCCGCGATGTCGGGGACCGGACGAGCATGCACCCGACCTGCTTGTCGCCGAGACCGTGAGCGGGACGCTCGCGGACCTGCAGGGACGGTCGGCCGACGCGGAGCGCGCCTTCACCGAGGCGCTGCGGATCGCCGGCGCCTTTACGGGCTGGGCACCGGCGACCATACTCATTGCACATGCCACGATGCCACTCACTCGCACGGCCCAGATTCGACCCGGATTCGCTCCGGGGAGTTTGTTCTATGCGAAAACATGCGCTGTGATCTGCGGTAATACAGAGTGGCAGGCGGTCGGGGCGCTGGAGCTGATGTTCACTGGCGTTACCCTGTGGAACAGGGTCTACGGGCAAGGGAATACTAGCGGAACGGGTCCGGTAATCCGCCAGCAGTAGTCCCGGTCGAGATCCAGGTTCAGAAATGCACGCCGGGCCCTGGGGTCCCTCCCGGGGTCGATCCAGATGTGCGCTTTCCCGTTGTCACCGCAGTAGTCGAACTCCCATTTGAGACGGCTCCCGGGCCACTTCGATGTCTCCTGCCAGTGGTAGACCATCGTGCGCTCGCCGTCGTAGAGATCCCCATAAGCCGACCACTTGACCTTCATTTCTCGGGCGGTCCGGACCTCGAAATAGTGTCGCTTACAGCCGCCGGCATCAGCGGTTGCCGCCGACACTTGGTGCGGCCTCTGGTCTGCGTTGGCCGATGGCAGCAGGGCGATGACCATCCCGCCGGTGGACAGTGCCGCTGCGATCGCCACGAGCCGGATCTTCATGTTCTTGCTGTTCCTCTTAGCCACGCCCGGCTCCGTCCCTCAGGGGTTTTTCCTACGCGCTTCACTTGAGCATTATTCGGGCCCGGTTCGCCTCACCGACAGAGTCAAACGTCCCTACCAGCAGGTCGCTTGAGGTGTCGTCGCTCACATCGCTCACTCCCCGACTGTTGGCAGGTCGGCCAGTCGGCGACGTACCCGGGTCCCCTTGAAGTGACGGAGCAGTTGGGGCGGGCGTAACACCTGGCGTCCGTCTGAAGCGGCCTTGGCCGCTTTTCCGGTTCAGCCGTCGTACTGAAAGCGCGCCGGCTCACCGAGCACCAAGCGGGCGCTCTCGAAGTCGGCCAAGCGGGCCGCCACCGTGGCCACGGCGAGGCGTTCCGGGAGAGCGGCGGAGAACTTCAGCCCGCGTACGGCCCGGCGGTCCACGTCGGGTAGGACGAGGTTCTCGCCGACGTTCTCACGGGCCACACGCCAGGCGCCCGGGGTGAGGTTCTCGCGCAGGCGCAGCCAGCTGTCGGTGGGCCGTTGCAGGGGGTCGGTGACCGACTGGAGGCTGGCCGCCAGGGTGGCGTTGGCGCGGTAACCGGCCCAGGTCCACCAACGGACGTCGGAACCGACGCGCGTGATCAACGTGCCGCCCGGGTGGACGGTGTCAGGTGCGTCGGTTTCGCACTGTCCGGCCAGGCACGCCTCCGCACGCCGAGTGAGGGAGACCGGCGGGGTCGTGCCCAACAGCACCTCGCGCATGGCACGCGTCAGGGCGTACGAGAGTCCGGTGACGCCACCGTTCATCCACTTGGCGATTCCGCCGCCGTCGGCCGGCTCGACGAAGACGCGTTTGCGCAGCCAGTCGATGTACGTGACCTGCCAACTGCGTCCACCGAGTAGCAACCGCCTGGGGCCGGGGCGTTCCTCCGTGAGCACGCTCGGGTCGGTGCGGCCGATCTCCGTGCGTCCGGACAGGACGGTGAACTGCGGAGGTGCGGTAAAGGAGGCGGTGAGCTCGATGAAGTGCCTTTTGCCGAAGCGGCGTTCCGCCTCGGGACCGACGAACAGCATCCCACCGTCGCTGTCGAGGAAGCTTTCCTCGGTGAGGAAGCGCAGGATGGGGGCAGCCGACTTGTCGAAGGGGGCGAGGCCGTTCCACTGCCGGTCCCACAACCGGTCGCCGAGCTTGTGCTGTTGCAGGGTTACGGCAAGTAGTTGCTGGGCCACAAGGTGACGCGGCTCGGGCGGAGGGACGACCGGTTCCACCCAGCCCCGCGACCACATCAGCAACAAGCCCGCCGCCTGGAGCAGCGTCTCCTTGCGGGTGGTCAGGAACAGACAGTTCCGCACCGTGCCGGACCGCCGCCCGGTGCGTCCGACGCGTTGCAGGAACGAGGCGACGGTGGTCGGTGCGTCGATCTGGATGACGCGGTCGAGATCACCGACGTCGATGCCGAGTTCGAGGGTTGACGTGGAGACGATGACGCAGTCGCGTGCCTCGGCGAACGCCTGCTCGGAGCGGGTGCGTTCATCGACGGAGAGCGAGGCGTGGGACAGGAAGACAGTCACCTCGCGGGCGCGGAGCGCCGCGCCCAACTCCTCGACCTGGCGGCGCGAGTCGCAGAAGACGAGCCGTTTCTCCCCCCTGTGCAGTGCCGCGATGAGTTTGGCCGCGTTGTCGAGTGAGCCGACGTAGTCGAGTTCCACTTCGCCCGCAGGCCTGCTGAACGGCCCGCGACTCGCTTTGCCGCCGTGTCCGCTGCCGTGGGTGGTCGGCAGGTGCACTCCGGGGGCGACCACCTGACCGGTGCGGCTGCCGACGCCCGCGCCTTGCAGCCAGTGCAGCAACTCGGCCGGATTGCCGACGGTCGCCGAGAGCCCTACGCGCTGGATGGGCCGTCCGGTGACCCGCTCCAACCGTTCGAGAACGGCGAGCAGGTGCCATCCCCGGTCGTCCCCTGCGAACGCGTGCACTTCGTCGATGACGACGGCCCGGACGCTTCCCAGCAGGCGGGCGTGGTCGGTCTTGACGCCGATCAGCATCGCTTCGAGCGACTCGGGCGTGGTCAGCAGGATGTCCGGAGCTTCGGCTCGGATGCGCTGCCGTTGCGATTCCTTGGTGTCGCCGTGCCAGAGCGCAGCCTGTCGCCCCAGCCACTGGGCGTAGGAGTCGACACGGACGACCAGGTTGTTGAGGAGTGCCTTGAGCGGACACAGGTACAGCACGGAGGTGCCGGTCCACTTCTGCTCGGTCATCGCCGACAGCAGGGGGAAGCAGGCCGCCTCGGTCTTTCCTCCTGCCGTCGGCGCCAGCAGTACGGCGTCCTGCCCCTGCATGAGAGGCGTGATCGCCGCCCGCTGCAGGGGACGTAGATCGGGCCATCCGAGGGTGTTGACGATGTGATGCAGGACGACGGGGTCGAGTCGGTCCAGGACGTCGACATCCTCGTCACCCGGATCTTTCCCGGCCGGGAGTCCCTCGTCCGCCATCACAGCTGCAGGTCGATGTCGTCAGCCGACGTAGGGTCTGCGGAGACGGTTGCGGCCAGGTTCCGCTCCACGTCAGTGAGTTCGCTGCCGGCAACGGTGAGCCGGTAGTGCTGCCGGGGGTCGAAGTCGTCGAACTGGTCCACGCGGTCGAGTACGTCCCCGACGAGTTTCTTCAGGAACAGCCGGGGAGCCACCCCGATCTTCCCGCCCAACGCCCCGCCGACGGCCACCGCGAGGTCGGCGACATACGCGTCATCGACGACCTTGCGCACGCGCTCGGGCATCTCTGCGGCGTCGGCGTACAGGTCACGGATGGTGAGGCCGAGTCCGACCAGAGACTCCTGGTTGAAGCCGGGAAGTCTGATCTGTACGGCGCGAGGGTTGTCGAAGCGCGGGTCGGTCGTGAAGTCGGTGGCCAGCCGCTGAGCGAGCGGGGCCAGGCGCTGCACGCCCTGCTGACCGTCGTAGAAGGCCGGGGTGCCCGTGATGACCAGATAGAGGCCGGGGAAGCGGCCCGAGTGCACCTCGTCGATGAGCTGCCGCAGCGCGTTGAGTGCCTTGTCACGGGCGTCCGACCGGACCCGCTGCAGCGTCTCCACCTCGTCGAGGACGACGAACAGCCCGGTGTGCCCGGAGTCGCGCAGCACGGTGAGGAGACCCTGCAGGAACCCGAGCGCGCCGAAGTGGTCGAGGTCGCCGCGTACCCCGGCGGTCCGGCGGGCGGAGGCCGCGACGTGCGGCTGGCCGCCGAGCCATGCCAGGACGGCCGCGGCGGTCGCCTCGTCGCCGTCCGCGAGGGCGGCCCAGTAGCCACGCAGAGCGGTGGCGAACGACGGCGCGTGCCGGGAGACCTCGGCGAGCCGTGCGACGAGCAGCCTCTCCACCTCGCTCGGAAGCTTCTCCTCGGTCGCACCGGCCGCGAGGGCGTCCTCCTCCAGGGCGTAGAACCAGGCGTCGACCACGGGCCGCAGCGCGCTGGGCGGGAAACTGGAGGTGGTGAGCCGTTCGGTGAGCCGCCGGTAGACCGTCTCCAGCCGGTGCAGCGGGGTCTCGTTCTCCGAGACCTGGATCTCGGCGACGGCGAAGTTACGGCGCTTGGCCCGCTCCCCCAGCCAGCGGGTGAAGAACGTCTTGCCGGACCCGTACTCACCCCGCACGGCCTTGAAGACGGAGCCGCCGGACGCCACGGCGTCCAGTTCCGCGTCCAGGGCCGCTTCGAACCGGCCGAGCCCGGTGGCCAGCAGGTCGAGTCCGCTGTCGGGTACGGCACCGCGCCGCAGAGCGTCGATGACGGTACGGCGGCGGGCGGCGCTCACCCGGGCGGGGCGCTGGGATCCGGTGGTGCTCACAACAACCAGTCTTCCATTTCCACGCACACGCCGTACGAGGGACCGACGTCCGGCGCCTTGCAGCGCCACCGTTCGGCACAGGACGCCATCAGATACAGCCTCGGGGTGCCTCGACGCGAACGTCAGAGGCACCCCGAGCGCTGTCAGCTCGCTCGGAGGACGAACTGCTCGCGCAGCAGCGCCTCATGCAGCCGTAGCGTGCGCCCGTCCGGCAGGGTCTCCAGCACCTGTACGCCGTCGTAGTTGAGGAGCTGCCGGAGCACCGCGGCGAAGCCGGCGCCCCGGGTGGTGGGCAAGCCCGCCCGCTGGGCGAGCGCGGTCACGGGCAGGGTGCCGCCCGCGTCGAGCAGGGCGGAGAGTGCCTTGTGAACCTGCTCCTGCTGGGGCTTGCGGGCCAGACCATCGAGCTGCCCCTGGTACGTCTCCGAGTCGAGCAGCGACGTCACGAGCGCCTCAGTCCGCGATACGACGACCGGGGTGAGAAGGGCATCGTTCCCCCCGGCGGTCAGCGCCACGTCGAAGAGCGCATCGGGCAGCGTCCCAGGTTCGGCCTGCTTCTTCCGGGACTTCGCGGCGGCTTTCTTCGTAACCGGGCCGGCCATCTGACCCGCACACTCGTCCGTGGCATGCCTCCCCGCCTCCTCCGGAGCCCACCAGACCGGCCGCTGATCCCCCAACTCCCTCCACCCCTTGGGGGGTTCTGCCCCGAACGGCAGAAAGGCGAGCACCGGAATGGTGAACTCGGCGAGGGAAGCACCGCCGTGGTAGCCCGCCTTGAGTGCGGTGTAGCGGGAGTCTGCGTCCCAGAGCGCGACGATGGACGCGCCGGGCTCGGGCCAGACCACACGCGGCCCGGAAAGGGCGATCTCCTGTTTGCCGAGCGGGCCGCCACCGGGCAGGCGGTGGCGCGCGGACGCGGGCTCGGTGGCCGCGACGGCCTTCGTGCCGTGCCGGTCGACGACGTGGCCGTGGTCGCTGGTGACGATGACCGCCATGCCCTGCGCCGCCGCCACCCGGAGCAGGTCGCGCAGGCCGGGTACGTCGTCGACTCGCCAGGTTCCGTCGCCGAGTTTCTGTTCCTTGGCGAGGCGGTCGTCGATGGCGTTGAGGACGACGGCGACATGGGTCCTGCCGTCGGTGAGCGCTTCGGTGAGGGCCGGGCCGAAGGTGTCGCCCGCGGTCTCGGTGCGCAGGTCGTCCTTGTGGAAGACGGCGGCCGGTGCCCCGCTCCACAGCTTCAGCGTGGGGAAGAGCCTCTTCTCGTCGGCCTGGGTGCCCTTCATCAGGGTGCCGGCAAAGAGCGACGTCCGGGACACGGCCGTCACGGTGGGGAGGGCGGCGGCCATCGCCCGCCGACGCGGAGTGTCCTCGGCCAGCGGGTCGAACTCCGCCCAGGAGCGGCGTAGTTCCTCACCGAGCTCGTTCGCTATGGCCGCGCTCATGCCGTCGAGCACCAGCAGCAGTACCCGCCGCTCCTCCCCACGCCGGACGACGGGTCCGACCACCCGGTCGAGGAAGGTCTCGACGGTGAGCATGCCGCCCGGTCGGGTGCCGTCCTGCGTCCAGCCGGCCAGCGAGCGCGCGAAGGACGCGTCGATCTGCCGCCGCCGGTCCCTGACGCGCGTGCCCAGCGTGTCGTAGGCGGCCTTGAGAACGGAGTCCGGGTCGCCGCCGGCCTCGATGTGTTCCAGGGCGAGGTCGGCCCAGCCTGTCTCGGCGATGTGCCGCTGTATGGCGTCGGCGACGGTGGGAGCATCGGCGGACGGGTCGGTGGCCAGCCAGCGGGCGAGGCGCTGCCCCATGCGGGCGCGTTCGATGCGGGCGGACTCCTCCGGATCGGTGGCGAGCCTGTGGTCCGCGAGCCGCCGGACGGCCTCCGCGACCCCGGCCGTGTCACCCGCCGCGAGGGCCTGGCCGACGGCGGTGAACCGGGCTTCCAGTCCGCCGCGCAGGACGGGGCTCGACGCGACGGCCGCCTCCGCGCCGAACTGGCGGGCCAGCACGGCGGCCCGGTCGAGCACGATGCCGCTGGTGCGGCGCGCCTCGCGGGCCTGGTCGGCGTCGGCGCCGCCGCCCCGGTGTCCGGCCATCAGCAGGGTGGTCACGTACTTCTCGGCGGACCGGCCGAAGACGCCCACCAGGGCGTCGAGTTGTTCGCCGACGGCCGGGGGCTGGTCGCCGAAGTAGCGTTCGGCACGGCCCCGGGCCTGGTACGTCTCGGGCGCGGGCTCGGCATGCTGCCACAGGGCCTCGCATACGAGGCCGAAGGCTGCGGCGTCCGCGCCGCGCTCGGCGTCGACGAGAGCGAGCAGCGCGCGTCCGGCGAGACCGGCCTGGTCCTCCTCGCCGAGGAAGGCGGTCAGCCCGGCGCGCTCGGGCCCACGCAAGCCCAACAGCCGCTCGGGGGCTCCGGGCCCGGTCGACCAGTCCAGCAGGCTCTGCGCGTCGAGCCGGTCTTCGCCGGGGCGTCGCGTGCCGCCCTCGGTGTCGTAGCGGCCGATGCGCAGGCGACGCTGGGCGAGCGCGGTGAGGGCGTACTGCCGGGCCAGCCAGCCACCGGGCACCGGCGGCCAACCGCCGGGCGGGGTGGCGTCGAGCAGGGCTTCGGCGGCCCAGTTGACGTCCTTCAGGCGCGGGTCGATCTGCCGGGCACCGAACGCCTCCCGTACGACATCCCAGCTGTCGACCATGTCGATGCGCTGCTTGTGCACGCGGGCAATGATCGCCGGGTCGAGTTCGTTCTGCTCGCGGTCGGTGAGGACGACCAGGACGGCGGGGCCGGGGCGCCGGCCCGTCAGGTGGTCGAGGACGAGTTCGTGGACGGCGAGCGGTGAGGGCGCCACCGTGATACCAGCCGTCCGGCCCTCGCCCCAGGCGGGTTCGGCGGGCCCGTCCCACTGGGGCGCGGACCGCAGCAGCACGACCCGGCGCCTGCCCCCGCCGTCACCCGTCAGAGAGGTGGCGAGGGAGGACTGCGAGGACAGGTACTGGGTGACGGTCGCGGTGTTCAGCCGGACGGCGCCCGGGGCGCCGGCGACGGTCTCCGTCATTCGACGACCTTCCAGGTGATCTCGATCGTCGCGTCGGGGTGGCGGGCGGCCAGTTCGGACAGTTCCGCCTGGATATCGGCGGAGGCCCGCGCCACCGTCGTACGGCGGACCCCGGACTTCCGAGCGGTGCCGCTCCCCGAGGAGGGAGCCTCCTGCGGGGTGAAGGGGATCCGCGGATCGCTCGTCGGCCTGCCCAGGTCCAGGTCGTCGGCCGTGGGCTGCGGCGTGACGGGCGCGGGCGGCGGGGTGGCGGCCTGGCTGCGCTTCACCAGGGCGACGACCTCGCGCTGGGTGCGGGCCAGGGCGTCGCGCAGGTCCGCGGTGCGCTGGTCGTCGCGGGCCACGTTACGCAGCGAGTCGAGCAGCGCCGCGCCCTCAGGGCCGAGTCCGGCGGCGAGTTCGAGGGTGCTCCAGGGCGCGGAGGCGACGGCCTCCGCGACGCTGCGGGCCTGCTTGATGGAGGTCCCGTACCGGTCGGCGCTGATCTCGCCGAGATCGAAGGAGGCGAGGGCCTCCACGGTCTTCTTCGCCCCGGCAGCGCCCTTGCCGGCCTCCGCCGTGAGCGCGTCCAGCAGTTGCAGGGAGCGGCGGGCGAGGGCGAGCCGTCCGGTGTCGTCGGTCTGGTCGAGGCCGAGGAAGGAGGCGTGGGCCTCCAACTGGTGCACCAGGTCCCCCGCGTGGTCCCGGTGGGCGCGGGCGGCCTCGATGATCTGGCGGGCGAACTGGTTGACCATCCGGCCGCGCCGCAGGGCAGGAGCCTTCTGCCCGAACACCGTCTCGAAGCGCAGCCGTGCCGTGTCCCAGTCGGACTCGGCGGGCAGCGGCTGGCTGCGCAGCGCGTCATGGTCCTTGATCGCGGACAGATCAGGAGCGGGGTCGAGTACGGTGCCGCCGCGCACCCACACCCGGTCGTCCATCTCGGCGAACGCGGCGACGACGAGCCGGGCGAGGAAGTCGGGCAGGCCGCGCGGGTCGGGCTTGTCCGTCCAGTCGGTCAGGGTGATCAGGGACAGGTCCCCGGTGCTGCCCTGGGCGCTGGCGAGCTGACGGAAGTGGTCGGCCCAGTAGCGGGACAGCTCGAAGTACGCCTCCTTCTGCTGCCCGAGCCGCAGGGGCCCGGCGATCCGCTGCATGAGCTTCCGCTCTGCGGCGGGGACCTCCACCCGCCCGTCACGCGCCTCGGCGGCGGCCCGCACATGGGTGAACACCTTGCGGGTGTCGGCGGATTTGACGGCGGTGCCGGTGCCGTCGGCGTCGAGGTCGGGGTGCGCCGGGTACTGGTGGGCGAGCAGCCTGCCCGCGACATGCCGGATGCCGTCGTGCAGGCTCTGCCCGAAGGACAGGGTGAGACCGTCCACGTCGGGCAGCGGGACGAGGTGGTCGTCGAAGTCGGGCACCACGTCGGCGGCCTGCTTCTGGGCGAGCCCGTACGCCTGCTTGAAGGCACTCTTGACCTGCTTGAGCAGAGCCTCGCGCTGGGTTTCGAGGAGGCCCTTGGCGCGGCTGCGGTTGTCGGCGTTGAGGTGGCCGGCGTACTGGGTGTCGAAGCGGTGCTCGTCGGCGAGGGCCTTGTCGATGACGACGAGACGCCGGAAGTCGGCGAAGCGCTGCGCGGACAGATGGGCGGGCAGCCAGGCGACGATACGGGACCGCTCACCCTGCTGCCGCTCGCGCAGCCGCCGGATGCGGTTGACGTCCTCGACCGGGCCCACTCGCCCTCGTCGAAGGGAAGGTCTATGGCGATACGCCAGCGGCCGTCCTCCTGCGGCATCAGGTCGTGGTCGGGCAGCTCGTCCTCGTCGGCGACGTTGCCGAACACGATCTCGGCGGTGCGGGAGGTACCGCGCCACACGAAGCCGAGCTGGTCGCTCAACTGCCCGTGCTCGACGCCCAGTTCCCCGGACAGCAGCCGCCGGGCGAGGGCGACCCGGTTGCCGGGGTTGTCGTTGACTTGGGCGTTGGCGATGACGGAGTCCACGTCGACGCCGGACAGCTCCAGCCGGACGCCGGGGTTGGCGTCGGTGCCGGTCTCCTTGATCTCGGGGAACCTGGCCGCCCACTCGGCGACCTTGTTCTTGATGATGCCGACCTCGGCGCCCGGGATGGGCGCGAGGACCGACCCGTGGTTGAGCGCGCCGAGCCGCCGGATGGTCAGCTCAGTTAGGGAGGGCACGCTGGGCGCGAGCGCGGACAGCAGCAGGGTGCACACGAGCCGGTTGTCGCCGACGAACATGCGGCAACGGTTGGCGCGCTGCGGGTCGGTGATGGACTCGGGCCGGTTGACGTACTGCTCGACGTCGTCCTCGGTGATGTCGTACGAGCTGAGGAGGTACGGCCGCAGCTTGGTCTTGTACAGCTTGTCGGCGGCCTCGAAGACGACCTTCAGGCTGTCGGTGAACGGCTTGTCGCCGCCCTCCGCGATCACCGGGTAGAGGTCGCCGACCGGGATGAGCTGCCCGAGCCGGATCTCGTTGCGGTGGTCGGCGAGGAGTTCGCCCATCAGCTTCAGACCGGTACGGGAACGCTGCAACGCGGACGAGATGTGGACGAGGGTGTCCATGAACGCCGGCGAGAACGGGTACGTCAGCCGGAACGACTCCGCGTCCGCGCCTGTCGTGCCCTTCTCCGAGCCGAGCAGGGTGTCCCAGACCTGGGTGCCGACCCGCCTGGTCTGCTCGAAGGCCGCCTCGACGAGCCGCTCCGCCTCGGCGTCCCTCGGCTTGAGGATGCGCGCGTGGGCGATCTGCGGGAGGTTGCGGTCCTCCAGGGTGATCTTGTCGAACCGGCCGGAGGCCAGGTTCAGGGTGTCCTGGATGGAGGCTTCCGCCGCGCCGGACACCTCTTCGCCGACGAGTTCACGCAGGTCGCGCTGGCGGGCGATGAACGACACGACGGGGATGGCGCGTCGGGCGTCACCGCCCTCCACGAAGTTCGTGATCTTGCTGGCCTCGCGGGCCACGAACTTCTGCTCATGGATGAGGGTGGCGAGCCAGAGGATCAACTCGTCCAGGAACAGGATCAGTCCGTCGTAGCCGAGCGACTTGGCGTGCTCGGCGATGACGGACAGACCGGCGTCCAGGGAGATGAAGCCGTGCTCGTTCTCGGCGGCGTTCCTGGCGAAGCCGGGGAAGAGGTTGGTGCCGGCGTCGTTGACCAGCTTGGCGCGCAGCTCGGCCGGGGTGGAGGGGTTGCGGAGGTTGAGCGGGGTGCCCCCCTCGTGGTTCTCCTCGGCGGCGAGGGCGGTGTCGAGGAGCTGCGGGGTCCAGCCGAAGCCCTCACCCCACTCGTCCGTTTCACCGTCGCCCGCGTCGCTGCCGCCCAGGCCCCGGATGACCGCCTCGTCACCGTAGGTGGCACGGTTGGCGCGGATGTCGGCGAAGAGGGAGTCGGTCCGGTACACCTGCGGGGTCGGGGCGTCCGGGTGCAGCTTCTTGACGTGCGTGACGTACCCGCCGAGCACCCGCTGTTCGAGGGCCTTTGCGCCGAGCATGTGGTACGGCACGAGCAGGAACCTCCTGCCGTCCGTGGTCAGCCACTCGTGCTTGGTCAGCACCGGGTCGAACTCGGTACGGGCGCGGGCGGCCGGGTCGCCGCTGAGCAGCGCGTAGAGCACGGCCATGAAGTGCGACTTACCGGAACCGAACGAGCCGTGCAGGTAGGCCGCCTTGGAGCGGTGCCCGTCGAGCGAGGACTTGATGAGCGCCAGCGCCTCGTCGAAGTTCTCCAGCAGCCGCTCGGTGACGACGTAGTCCTTGAGCGCGTTCTGGGCGCCCTCGGGTGTCGTCGCCTCGGCGAGGGACAGCACGAAGTCCGAGGTGGAGATGTTCTCCTTGATGTCTATGACATCGCGGAGGAGGGGCGGCTGCTGGGCCATTACCGGTCACGCTCCCCATCTGGCGGGCTCTGCCGCCGCTTGTACCCGATCGTGCGGGATGCCTCTTGATCAGGTGGCCGCCTTGCCACCCCTTCGGTATGGTCGATGGTATGGCAACCAAGAAATACACTGTGACTCTTCCCGAGGAACTTGCTGAGGCCATCCGGGCCGAGGTCGGCCCCGGCGGCTTCAGCCGCTACGTCACGCACGCCATAGAGCGCCAGCGGGAGCGGGAGCGCCTCAGCGAGGCGGTCGACTGGTGGGAGAAGGAGTACGGCGAGATCACCGAGGCCGAGATGGCCGAGGCGGAGGCCGAGCGCCGGGAGATCGAGCGCAGGCATGCGGAACTCGCCCGCGCCGAGCGGGCCGCAGCCGAGGACGCACCCGAGCGGTCTCGGAACGCCGCGTGACGGGCGAGGTGGTCTACCTGCTCGACAGCGAGGGTCTGTCCCAGTGGGTCCGAGGGGAGCGCCGGATGGGCATGCGCATCAAAGACGCCCTCAAGGCCGGCATCCGAGTCATGACCACATCGATGACCCTGATCGAGGCCTACGACCCGACGCGCTATCTCCCGTCCTGGCAGTGGGCGCTCTCCCAGATCCACGTCCAAGCGGTGACCGAGGAGGTCGCCGGCGAGGCGATCCGCCTCCTCAAGGAGACGGGCCTGCACGGCCACAAGTACGCCATCGACGCGGCCCTCGCCGCCGTCGCCCTGCGGCAGCCCGGCCCGGTCACCGTGTTCACTTCCGACGAGGACGACATGCGCAAGCTGTGCGCCGACCGTGTGGTGGTCGTCAAGCTCTGAGCCGAGCACGGCCTGTCCCCCTTCGCACTTCGCTCCCCCTCGGTGTGCCCGCCCGTATCCCCCCGTGCCCGGACGGCGGCACACCGGCACGACCCCACATGGTGCGGTCCGCCGCCCCGGCCCGAGCCCGGCTACCGGTCCAGATCGTAGGGCGGAATCCGGGAATTCGGGTAGGCGGCGATACGCGCCACCTGCCGATCCCACGGGTGTCCGAACGCTGAACATCACTGGCGGTCACGCATCCCGTCGGCATCCGCCGGGCGGTCGCGGCGGGCTCCATCGACCCGATCGGTACTCGTCCAGCAGCTGACGGCTCGCGACCGTGAAGGGGTGCTCGGGGCCCAGGCCGCGTTCCCGCCGTGCGACGACGGCGGCCATCAGCTCGCTGAAGCTTGTCGGGCGCTACAGTGCCGACACCCGACCGATCAAGGGGGCGACGCCAGTGACCAGGCCATGGGAAGCGGATCCGGACACGACTTTCAAACGACGTCTGGGAAAATCACCCCAAGAGCTGGGGAACACGACCGGCACCCCTGACTGCCCCGACATCTGGGAACTCGCCAACGGAGACATCGCCGTCATCGGCCGGGACCTCACCCAGTCGCTCGGCGCGAACCTGCCCGACGGAGTCTCGATCGGGGCGGACGAACGACTCGTGGTCATCCCGAGGAACATGCTCGTCGCGGCGAAACCGGATATCCCCAGTGTTTGATTCCTTCCCCAGCGGTGTTTCCGAGCGCATGGATCGCCCCACGTATCACGCGGACTTCGGCCGGATCTACAACAGCGGCGTCGGCTTCCTGAACAAGCTCGAACTGGGCAGAATTTCAAGGAGCGGGGCTTCGCCAGCTGGGAGGCTTTCGCAGCCGGCGACTGGACGAGGGCGCTGTCCCTCGCCGAGGAGAGGCGCGGCGACTACGCACAGGAACTCCAGAAAGCGGCACAGCTCGGCATCCCGCACCGCCGCCTTCGCATCGTGGAGTTCCCGATCACACCGTACGTGCAGTGGGAATCCTTCATGCTGCGGGTGCGCGTGGACCTGGGCGACGACATCAGAGTGCTCGACGCCCGCAAGATCTCGGACATCGAGAAGGAGCGCCCGGTTCCGGAGGTGGTGATTGTAGGGGACGTGGCCATGTACGAGGTGGTCTACGACGATGACGGGAACGCGGCAGGCGCCAACCGCTTCACCGAGCGAGCACTGATCCTGGAAACGTGTCTCGGATTCGACACGCTCTACGAGCGCGGTGAGGGATTCTACGACTTCTTCGAGCGGGAGATCGTCCCGCTTGACCCGCCCCAGGGGCCCGGCGTTCAGGCGGGTCGCCCCGGTTCACGGTGATCGGCAGGACCGCGACGCACACCAGTGCCCCCGCGAGGTTGGAGCCGGGGCGCATGTCTACCGGGTGGACGAGAAGGAAGTCAAGATCCTCAAGGCCCGCTACCTACTACTGAGCCCATCGCTCGCCCCCGCACCGAATTCCCGCCCGTCATCCCCCGGGCGATTGCGGCGCGCCATCACGCCATGGACCCGACCGGTACTCCTCCGGCAACCAGGACTGACCGGCTCGGACAGCACGGACGAGGCCCGGTCCACTCATCCGGTTTGAACGTAGGCGGGAGCGTCCCTCGTGCGCGCTTGACCGGTCCGTCATGGAGCGACCGCGTGAACGAGGAGCGTCCCGATGTGCCCGGGGTGAGGCGCGTCGACGATCTGCGCCTCAGCCTTGGCGAATCCGGACCGGGTGAGCAGACGCTCCCACACCGCTGGGCGGTAGCTGTAGCGGTAGGTGAACATCGCCTTTCCGGCGAAACCTCCCTTGTACATGCCCTGCGGCCCGTACGCGCCGGGGATGGCCGGAGGCTGCGAGAACACGAAGACGCCCCCGGGCCCGAGCCGTCGGCGGACCAGGGGGAAGAGACGGCCCGGGTCGGTGAACCAGGCGGCACCGAAGATCGAGTAGACGGCGTCGTACCCCTCCGCGTGCCCGCTCAGGTACGCCAGCACCTCGGAGCACACAAACTCCGCGCCGGTACCGGCCCACTTCGTGGTGGTCTTCTTGACCATGACGGGAGACAGGTCGGCACCCCGAGCCTTGATGCCGCGTTGAGCGAGGTAGGCGAGAGCACGGCCGCTGCCGCAGCCGATCTCCAGCACGGAGCGCGGGTCGCCCAGTAGCTCCGGGCCGGGTCCGTGACCGGCGTACTGGGTCCAGCAGAAGCTCGGCTCCGCGTCGTCCTTGAAGGCGGAGGCGGCGAAGGTGTCCCACAGCTCCGTCTCGGCGGCGATGTCGTGTTGTGCGGGCAAGGTGATCCCTCTTCGCAAGGGGCTGGCCCTGTCCTGCGGGAGACGAAGGACAGAGGCCGGCGCAGGACCGTCCAGTGGCTGTCGGGGACCTTGTTGTCGCACGGCGAGCAGTCCATGCCGTCGATCGCCCACAGTTCCTCGTCGCCGGCCAAGTGCCGTGGACCGACCCGGTACGCCCCGAACGTGAACGCAAGAATTACAACCAGTTTGCCCCGGCAAGCGGATCAATCCATCGGAGTTTTCCCTTCAGATGTCCAACTCCTTCTCGATCGCCATAACCACGCCTGGCCATGGGACATTCGGCTCGCCGAACAGTCGCCAATAGCGATACGAGGCGCGAACCAGAGAGCTGACACCCAGCCGCGCCGAATCAGGGTCGATCGTTCCGATCACCCGGCGTGTGATTCCGCCGGCCCCGCGCGCGGCGGGACGGATGCCGTGTCCAAGGAGGAGAGTCGCGGTGCGGACGGCGTCCAGGGTTGGTGGGGGCGCCAGGGTCGCGAACCTGCCGAAGACGAGGTCTTTCCACCTCAGTTGCGTACGTGCCCAGGCCAGCCGTTCCAGTCCGGTGCCGAGGTCTACCGCCATGCGCTCAGGGTTGTCGGCATTCCAAAGGAGGACGACGTCGCCGAGAGTCAGGTCGAGGTGGCTGAAGCGGAGGGTGATGCCTTCGACTTGACGTCGCTGCCATGTTGCCAGCTTGCCCTGGACGCTGATGTGGCGCGCATGGAAACCCAATCGCGACAGCACGCTGAGCCAGCCGTCCAGGATCACACCATATTCGTCAATGCGTTGAATCGGCTGGACACGGGAAATGTTGACGAACGAGGTCAGGAATCCTTCCCGGAGTTCGCCCGATGCGTCACGCTGCCCGGTGAAACGGACAACAGGCTGGGGCAGGAAGCCGCTGCGGTAGGTCAGCGGACGGCCGTCCTTGAGGAGGGGGTCGAGGGCTTGGACGGCCGAGATCGTCAGCTCGGTCTCGCGGCCCCACCGAATTGGCAGGCAGGCGTCCTGCGGGACGCCCTGGGCCGCGAAGCCCGCCTTCAGCCCTGCCAATAGCTCTTCCCATGACGGGGCCCGACGAGGCGGACAGTACGGCGATCCTCTGTGGGCATGCTCGATCGCGATCCGTCCGTCGGAAACGGTGAACTCCCATTGCGCTCCGAGGACTTGACGGAGGACCGGAGGTAGGCGGACCTCCGAACGGGCCGATGGCCCGAGTACGAGCTCTCTGGAACCGCTCGTCAGCATGATCGCGTCGACATCGCGGTGAAGTGGCGGGCCGGATCGAAGCGCTGCATCCCGACCTCTTGGACCTCCGTGTGCTTGAGGCCCTCGGCCTGCTCGATCGCAAGGGCGAGAAGCTGCGCTGCTGCCTCGTCGTCCTCGTCGGGGTCGGCCACCGTGATCACGCCTGTCTGATCGCACAGGGCCGCCTCGGCGCAGGTTCTCTCGCGCCACGTGAGCGCGGCCATGGGGGTGCCGGCGCGGAGAGATTCGCCGAAGACGGCGGCACCGGCCTCCACGTACGTACGGGCATAGGTGTAGACGAAGACGGAGGCGTCGCGGATGGCAGCGGTCTTGGCGGGGCCGCCGAGTTCGCCGGCCCACTTCACGTGGTCCGCGTTGAGGAGACGTCCGTGGCGTTGTACGTACGCTTGGTCGAAGACGGGGCCGACGATCTGTATCCGGCGGCCGAGGATCTGGGCGGCTCGGACCGCGATGTGCGGGGCTTTTTCCTCGTCTATGCGGCCGAGCCAGACGAGGTCGTCACCGGCGACGGCTGCGGGCTCTTCCTCGTCCAGGCCGAGGTGTACAGCGAGTTCAGGGATCGGCTGGTGGTCGGCGTACCGCTCGATCATCTCGGGCGAGTAGCAGTAGAGACGTGACCGTATGCCGTCGAAGGCCGCGTCGGCGTGCTGGAAGACGGGCGAGTGCTGGAAAGGTGGCGACGTCGCAGTCCAGTTCGTTCCAGGTGCGCGTCCAGGCCGGCAGGGACGGGTATTCGTGGCCCACGACCAGGAGGTCGTATCCGGTGTTGCAGAGCTCGCGTGAGGCGAGCGATCCGGTGGTGAGGTCCTCCAGGCGGACCGGCTTACGGACCCAGTTGTGTTCCAGGTCCGTGAGCCAGCCCGGCCCGAGGAGGTGTACGTCGGCGCCTGCGGCTCGGGCGCCTACGGCGACCGCCCACAGCCATCGTTCGATCCCGCCGTATCCGGCGGGTGGGAAGGCGTAGCTACCAGGGAAGTCGCAGACGCCGACGAGCACGTTATGCCTCCGGTGTTCCGTCCGCCGAGATACGGCGGAAGCCGAGGTACGGGACGAGAGATTCGGGCAGGACGATGGATCCGTCTTGCTGCTGGCCCTGCTCAAGGAGAGCGGCCAGGGTGCGGCCGACGGGGAGGCCGGAGCCGTTGAGGGTGGCGACGAGCTTGGGCTTGCCGTCCTCGCCGCGGGTCCGGATGTTGGCCCGGCGGGCCTGGAAGGTGCCGAAGTTGGAGACCGAGGAGATCTCGCGGTACGTGTTCTGGCTCGGGATCCAGACCTCGATGTCGTACGTGAGCTGGGCGGAGAAGCCCGTGTCACCGGCGGCCAGCTTGACGACGCGGTAGGCGAGGCCGAGCTCCTTCAGGCATGCCTCGGCGTGGCCGACCATCGTCTCCAGCGTGGCGTCCGCGTCCGCCGGGTCGACCATCTGGACGATCTCGACCTTGGCGAACTGGTGCTGACGGATCAGCCCCCGGGTGTCGCGGCCGTACGAGCCTGCTTCGGACCGGAAGCACGGCGTGTGCGCGGTGAGCGCCAGCGGCAGCTCGGCGGGAGGGATGATCTCGTCCGCGTAGAGGTTGGTCAGCGGCACCTCGGCCGTCGGGATCAGGAACAGCTCGCGATCGGCGACGCCGGTCTTGAACAGGTCCTCCTCGAACTTCGGCAGCTGCCCCGTACCAGTCATCGTCTTGCGGGTGACCAGGAACGGGACCGCGTGCTCGACGTATCCGTGCCGACGGGTGTGCAGGTCGAGGAAGAGCGTGGCCAGGGCACGCTCCAGCGCTGCGCCCGCGCCGCGCGAGACCGCGAAGCGCGGGCCGGACAGCTTCGTCGCCCGAGCGAAGTCGAGGATGCCGGTGGCCTCACCGAGGTCGACGTGGTCCTTCGGCTCGAACGGGAAGGCCGGCGGAGGGCCGACCCGCCGGACCTCGACCGCGAAGTCCTCGGAGTCGCCGTCCGGGGCCGCTTCGTCCGGCAGGTTCGGGATGCTGAGGAGGAGGTCGCGGAGCTGCTCCTCGACCTGCACCTGCCCGGCCTCGATGTCCCGGATCTGGTCCTTGAGCTCGCGGGCGCGCTCCTTCAGCTTGGAGATGTCGCCGCCCTGCTTGGCAGTCTGCTGGACCTCACTCGCCACCCGCTTGGACTCAGCCCGCAGCTCGTCGGCCGAGCGGATGTTCTGGTTGCGCCGAGACTGGAGGGACTCCAGCTCGGACAGGTCCAGAGAGTAACCGCGACGAGCGAGCCGACGAACCGCTTCGGCACCCATTTCGATTAGGGCGCGGGCATCATGCATGAGGAAGATCCTTTTGATCCGGCTGGTGGGATACGGAATCGACGGTAGCAACCGCCGAGCCCTCGCCGATCCGGAATATGTCCGCGCCCCCGCGGTCGGCGCGACCTTCGCCGCTTCCTGCGCGCCGAGGGCCAGGACGTCACGTACACCACGGGACTCGACGACCACCAGAGCTACGTGCCTGTACGGGGCCTGAAGGACTGCGGTCGCAGCCCAGAGGAAGTCGCCGACGGCCACACTGAGACGATCGAGCACGTCTGGCGTGCGGCCGGCGTCTGCTTCGACCACATCGTGCACCCGCGCAGCGACCGCGGCTACACTGAGTTCGTGCAGCAGTTCTTCCAGCGGCTGTACGACGCAGGGCACCTGGTGGCGCGCACCCGACCGTTGCCGTACTGCGAGCCCTGCGGGCGCTGGCTGTACGAGGCGTACGTGGTGGGCGACTGCCCGCACTGCGGCGCCTGTTCCAACGGCAACGCCTGCGAGCCGTGCGGCAGGCCCAACGACTGCGGGGATCTGCTGAACCCCCACTGCACGCTGTGCGGCGAACCGGCCGGGGTGCGCGGCTGCCTCCGACTCTACTTCCCGTTGGCCGCCTTCGCTGACGAGCTCTCCGTCTTTTGGGAGCGCGTGGACATGCCGCCACATCTCAGGGCCCTGTGCGAGCGGATGGCCGCCGACGGGCTGCCCGAGATCGCTGTCAGCCATCCAGGGGACTGGGGAATTCCCGTGCCGGTCGACGGGTTGCGGGACCAACGCATCTATGTGTGGTTCGAGATGGCTCCCAGCTACCTGTGGGAGCAGGACGCGGTGCGCGGCGAACGGCTCGGCACAGGGCCCGTGCAGTTCTTCGGCTTCGACAACGGCTACTTCCACGCGGTGCTCTTCCCCGCGGCGTTCACGGCGTACGACGGGGGAATTGCGCTGCCCCGCGCGTTCGTCGTCAACGAGTTCTACCGGTTGGAGGACCTGAAGTTCTCCACGAGCCGTCAGCACGCGGTGTGGGCGCACGAGGAACTCACCCGCACCAGTCCCGACGTACTGCGCTACCACGTCCTGGCAGACCGCCCCAACGGGAGGCAGACTAGCTTCAGCCTCACAGATCTCGCCCGCAGTCGTGACCACCTCGCGCGCGACTGGAACGACTGGCTGAGCAGACTGTTCACCGCTGTGGCCGACGAGTGCGACGGCCGGGTTCCCGCCGAAGCCCCCGAGGGGGAACCGTGGGATCGACTGCGCGCCCGGCTGCGCCGGCACGTCACCGACCTGCGGGACGCCTATGGCGTCGACGGCTTCGACCCCCGCAGGGCGATCGCGCTACTGGACGAGATCGTCGCGTGCGCCGTCGACTTCGGTCACGTCTGCGCCCACGAGCGGGACCGGCCGGACGGCGCGGCAGCATACCGTGCGGCGCTGGCCGGGCAACTCGCCGTCGCCGCCGCACTCTCAGCGTGGGCCGCTCCCGCCCTGCCGCACGGCGCCGACCGGCTGGCCGCTCTGCTCAGGCTGCCCACCGGCCGACCGGTCCATGAGGAGGCCCTCGTCCCACCGGCTGCCGGTACGGTGATCGGCGGGCCGGACCAGGATAAGGAGATCTTCGGTGAGTGAGGACGCACGGCCAGCCCGGGTTGCGGTCGTCGGCCCGTTCAGCGGCCCTCGGGCCGCCTGGGGCCGACTGCTGCGGGACAGCGCCGCCCACGAGGCACACCCGTGGCTGCACTGGGATTTCCACGACGACCGGGGTGACGGCCCGGTCGGCGAATCCGTGGCAGCCGCCGTCGTCGCCCACGGCGGCTACGACGCGGTGATCGGGCACTTCAACAGCATGGGCGCCCGAGCGGCACTGCCGCTCTACCGGGCCGCGGGCCTGCCGCTGGTGCTCCCGCTGGCCACCTCTCCCGGGCTGCTCGACGACTGCGGCGGCAGCGCGCTGCGGTGGTGCTCCACCGACCGCGAGCAGGCTGCCGCCCTGTGTGCGGACGCCGCCGCACGAGGGCACCGGCGGCTGCTGGTGACCGACGACGGCAGTGAGTACGGCAGCCAACTGGCCAACCTCTTCACCGAGTTACCCGAGCAGCGACCCGGCCTCGCCATCGAGCGGGAAGCAGCCGCGTCCCAGCCGCCGGCGCCCGGAGCGGCGGTGGTGGTGTGCGGAACACACTTCGGCGCCGCACTCACCGCCCGACGACTGCGCGCGGCGGACTTCACCGGCCATTTGTACTTCACCGATGACTGCGCGGTGGCCGAGTTCGCCGAACTGGTCGGCCCGGCGGGCCACGGAGCACGTGCGGCCCGTCTGCGCGGCGGCGCCCCGGCGCGTGTCGGAGCGGGGTTCGCCGCACTCGTCGCCGCACTGGAGACACGGTCGGCGGCCGACGGGGGGGCACAACTGCTCGCGGCGCTGCGCAGCCATGCAGGGTTCGGCTTCACTCCGGACGGTGACCCGGTGGCTTCCTGCCCCGGCCACGGCTGGGAAGTCGTCGCGGTCCCCACTGCGGTGGACCGCCGCCGGCGCGAGGGCCCGGCCACTGGTTCCCGGCCCGCCGCGTACGACGTCGTCGTGATCGGCGCGGGCGTCGTCGGATCAGTCACCGCCGCGGCGCTGTCGGCGGCCGGACGCCGTGTCGCCCTCACCCTGCCATCTGCGGGGCGGCCCGGAGCCACTGACTTCTCCGGCGGCTTGGTACGCGCCTACGAACCAAAGCCCGCACACCGGGCACTGGCGATACGCAGCAGCACCCTGCTGTGGTCCCGCGATCCCTCCTCCCGGGGCAGCAGCGGGCTGGACTTCCACTTCCACCGCACCGGATCGCTGGTACTGCTGGGCCCGGAGGACCTCACCGAGGCGCGCACCGGTGTTGCAGAGTTGACCGCTGCGGGCATCGAGGCCCACCTGCTGAACCCCGGCGAAGTGGCCGACCGTTTCCCGGAGATGGCGGTGGACGACCTCGCGGGCGCCGTGTGGGAACCCGCCGGTGGCTACGCCCATCCGCCCGCGGTAGCCCAGGCCCATCATGACCTGGCCCTACGTAACGGTGCTACCGCCTTGCCCGGCACCGTCCAGGAGGTGATAGAGGGTCCGGACGGCGTGCGCGTGACCCTGGACTCCGGCGCCGTCACCGCCCGTGTGGCAGTCCTCGCCGCAGGCGTTGGCACGCCCGCCATCGCCGGCCACCGACTGTCGGCCGGGCGCCCCGTGCGCTCCGGTCCGCGGCCGCGGCTTCGAACCCGGCGCATCCGCTACGCGTTCTTCGACCGGG
>CAMLJW010000012.1 GCA_946480485.1 uncultured Streptomyces sp.
CAAGGGTCACGATTCAACCGGCCGAAGTGGGTCCGAGTTCAGACGCCCCCGACAGTGTGCGGGCAACGGGCGATCAGTGCGCTGTTCGTAGGTCCCCCGCCTGTTGTCGGCGCAGGTGAAGGCCATCTGCGACGGACCTCGCAACTGGCCGATGAGATGGCCGTTCTCTGCCGTTCGCGGCAAGTCCCGTTCATCGCCACGACCCAGGCCCTGGCCAGTGACCCTGCCTGGGCCAGGGAAGCACTGGCCAGCGACGGTGCCCACCCAGGCAGCGCGGGCTACCACAGACTCACTGACATCGTCCTCGCCGGCCCGTGGCACGAATGGATCGCTCGCCCAGGCCAATAGCCGGCTTCCGCCATCCCGTGTCACTTTCTGTCACATTCGCGGCCAGATAGCTCCCCGTCAACTGGCCGCGAGCGGGGAATCGGAACTGGCCACCACCACTGTGATCTGCTGGTTTGCCGGTCGCAGGAAGCGGAGCTCCGGTAGAACGAAGTCTGCCAAGATCGTCGTTCATCACGGGAACTCCGCTGTCTGGTCAGCGTGTCATCAACCGCGAGATCGCGGTGGCGGAAGGTGTCTTCGCGCCGGGTCATCTCGGTGAGTTGACGCGAACCGTGCCGTTCGAGACGGTCGATGCGGTGCTCGCCGAGTGCGGGGCTGTGCAGGAGCGGCTGCGCAAACTGCCGGCACGGGTGGTGGTCTACCTGCTTTCTGGCTGCCGCGTTGTTCGAGGACTGCGGGTATCCGGCGTTATGGTCCAAGCTCCGGGCCGCGCTCAGCTCTCTTCCGGTACCGAAAGTGACCGCGACCGCGCTGTGGCACGCCCGTGCCCGACTCGGTGTACGCCCGTTACGGGTGCTGTTCGACCTGGTGCGTGGCCCGGCGTCCGCGATCCGCACCACCGGAGCCCGGTGGGCAGGGCTGCCGGTAGTCGCCATCGACGGCAGACCGATCCGCTGCAGCGGACCGTCCGTTACTGCTATGACGCCGACGGCAACCGCGAAACCGTCATCAACGCGCGAGGCGTCGTCTCCACGAGCATCCACGATGCGCTGGGGCGACCGACGGGTACGACCTACTCCGACGAGACACCGGACGTGACCACGGCCTACGACGCGGCCGGCAACCGCAAGCAGGTCACCGACGCCCACGGGCACCCGGACCTTCACCTACGACGTGGCCAATCGTCTCAAGACCGCCTCGGTACCCGGCCAGGCAAAGGGATTCCTCTACGACTACGACGACGCCGGTCGGCTCGGCGCCCGCACCCTGCCTCACGGGCGTGTCACCGCCTCCGCCCATGACGACGACGGCAACCGCAAACGGCCGTCACCGCCGGCGCAACCACTACCTACAACTACGACCCGGCGGGCAGGCTGATCAAATGTACGTTCCTGCCCGGCAACGGCTACACCGAACGCGCACTTACGACACGGCCGGTCGCGTCACCGACATCGCCTCCACCAAGGGCGGCACCACCCTTACCGGATGGCACGCGCTCCTCGACGCCGCGGGCCAGCCCAAGCGCGTCGACTCACAGCGCAAAATGACCACCGAGTCGCTGTACTACATCTACGACGAGACGGGCGCCTCACGACCGAATGCACCTCGGCCACCAAGGCGGAAACCTGCCCGGCGGGCTCGCCAACCACCTCGTACACCTACGACAAGGTGGGCAACCGCAAGACACACATCGACGTCAAGGGCACCACTACCTACAACTACGACGCAGCCGACCAGCTGACCTGGTCCGTGCTCGGTTCCACCACGACGGACTACGGCTATAACGCCGACGGCAACGAGACGAAGGCCGGCACTCGCGCCTACTCCTACGAGGCCAATGACCGGCTCATATCCATGACCTAGACAGGGGTCGCAACCCGGAATCCACGTAGAGTAACGTGCTGGCGTGTCCACGCCGACTCCGCCTCAGAATCCGTACGTGCAGCAACCTCCCGTGCCGGTGCCGATTCCTCCCTTGCCGCCCGCGCCCCAGGGGCCGTACGCCCCGTACGGTCAGCAGCCCGCCGGGCCGTACGGACACCCCTACGCCCAGCAGCCCTACGGCTGGGCTGCCCCGCCCGTGGCCCCGCCCCCGAAGAAACGGCGGGCATGGCTTGTCCTGGGCGTCACGGGTGGCGCCGTGGGTGTGGTTTTGGCGATCCTGGTGGCGCTCGCGCTGATCAGCCAGACGGCCGAAAGCGGCTTTCCGGAGGCGAGGTTCCAGCTGACCCTGCCCAAGACGCTGATCGATGGCCGCTTCGAGCTCGCCCAGGACCTCTCCGACTCCAAGGGCCAGAGCATCGAGGATGAGGCGGACGGCGCGTGGGACGCCAAGGTCACCGCTGCCGTGGTCGGCCAGTACAGCCTGGGCGGCGATGACACCAAGGGTATTCTGGTGTTCTCCGGCATGTATGGCCGGTTCAAGAACAGGGACGAGGCCCGCCAGAACATGCTGAAGGGCGTCGGCGAGGCGGACGGCGTGACCGTGGCCGTCGGGCCGAAGGAGTTCACCCAGGACGGCTCGCCCACCGTCAGCTGTGAGGTCGTTACCCAGAAGAAGCTAGGCACGACCATGAGTTACCCCGTGTGCGCCTGGACCGACGCCAACACGGCAGCCGCGGTCGCCCCGATGACCGCGAAGGCGGCTACGCAGGATCCCTCCGACATTGACCTGGCGTTCTACGCGAAGTTCACGCTGCAGGTCCGTTCCGAGACGATGAAACCGATCGGCTGACCGCCCCCGACCACTGCCGGCTCAACGGCTGTTCCTTGCAGTTCCCTACCCCTGCGTCATGGCCGCCAGGCTTGAGGTGTTTGCCCCATACGCGCACCATCGCGTCCGCACGACTTCTCTCAGTGTCCCGATCGGCGGCCCTAACCGCCGGCCGCGCGCGGTGGCGGCCCCGCATTCGGTGGTCCTCGGCCTGGTGGCTTCACCACCTGGATCGAGAACGCGGGGCAACGCCGAGCGCGTGCAAATCTTCCACGATCAGGTACACGGCCCTCGCGGGTCACGCTCTCGAGGGTCAGCCGTTGCGGGTCGGTGAGCGTAGTTCGCGCTTGAGGATCTTCCCGGTCGCGGTCATGGGCAGGCTGTCGCGGAACTCCACCAGGCGCGGGTACTTGTACGCCGCCATCCTGTCCATACACCAGGACACGAGCTCGGCGTCGGTGACCTCGACACCGGGCCTGCGGATGACGTATGCCTTGATCTCCTCGCCGTGGGACTCGTGTGGTACGCCCACGACGGCGACGAGGCTGACAGCGGGGTGGGTCATCATGACCTCTTCCAGTTCGCGCGGGTACACGTTGAACCCGCCGCGCACGATCATGTCCTTGGCCCGGTCGACGATGTAGTAGTAGCCGTCGGCGTCGCGCCGGGCGATGTCGCCGGTGCGGAACCAGCCGTCGCGCATCGCCTCGGCGGTGGCGTCCGGGCGGCCGAGGTAGCCCTTCATGACATTGTGACCGCGAATCGCGATCTCGCCGACCTGGTCCTCCGGTACCTCGTTCCACTCGGCGTCGACGAGCTTCACGTCGACGCCCCACACCGGCTGTCCGATGGAACCGGGTTTGGTCTCGCGGCCGGGGTGGTTGAAGGTGGCCACCGGGCTGGTCTCCGACAGCCCGTAGCCTTCCTGGATGCGTATGCCGAAGGTGTTCTCGACCTGATCGAGGATCTCTACCGGCAACGCGGCACCGCCGGAGAGCACGATCCGCAGACTGCTCGCGATCTCCCGCAGGTCGAGGCCGGTGGTGTCGGCGGACAGCAGACCCCAGTGCATGGTCGGTACACCGGCGAAGAAGGTCACCTTTTCGTCCCGCATCAGGCCGAGCGCCTGTGCGGGATCGAATCGGGGCAGCAGCACCAGCGTCGCACCCGCGCCGAAGCCGGCGTTCATCTGCACGGTCTGGCCGAAGGAGTGGAACAGCGGCAGCGTGGCCAGGTGGACGTCGTGCTCGACCGTCCCGAACAGGCGATGGCAGGTGAGCGCGTTGAGCACCATGTTCGCGTGCGACAGCTCCGCACCCTTGGGGCTGCCGGTCGTGCCACTGGTGTAGAGGATCACCGCGGTGTCGGTGGCCTCGGTGACAGCCGTCTCGAAGACCGGCGGCCGCCCGGCCAGCGCTGCGCCCAGGCTGGTCGCGCCCTCGATCGACGAGGGCGCGGCCGGGTCCGCACCCATCAGGAAGAAGTGCTCGCAGTCAGTGGCCTCCGCGAACGCGGCCCAGCCCTCCCGTCCGAGCGGCAGCTCCTCGGTTCCCTCGAAGCAGAAGTACGCCTTCGCCCCGGAGTCGCGCAGGTGGTAGGCGATCTCGCGGCCCTTCAGCAGTACGTTCAACGGCACCACTACCCCACCCGCCTTGAGGATGCCGTAGTACACGATCGGGAAGTACGGGAGATTCGGGCACGACAGCGCCACCCGGTCGCCGGGCTGGACACCGGACGCGGCGAGCAGACCGGCCACCTGGTTGGCGGCCGCGTTCAGCGCGGCGTAGGACAACCGGGTGTCGCCGTGTACGACGGCGTCTCGCTCGGGCAGGCACCGCGCACTGTCCTCCAGCATCACGGCAAGGTTCAACATGAGCTTCTATCCTTCCGGCGAGACAACCGTTGTCAGGAAACAGGGGTGACGGGCAGGGTCGGGACGGCGGTGAGCTCCACCGTGTACGCGCCGGTGGGCGGCGGTGCGTACTGTGCGGACCCGGTGGTGATTTCCAGTTCGAGCGCGTGGCCGGGTTCGAGCCGCCAGGTGATGCCGTGCAGGGCGACGTCCTGGTCGATCCGGCCGGCGAAGACCCACGGCATGGTCTGGTCGTCCACGGTGACCCTGCTGCCGTCCGGTGCGCGGTCGACCAGTTCCAGGTGGACCTGTGCGGTGAGGCCGGTCGCGGAACCGGTGAGACGGACGGTCGGCACTCCGACGAACGCTCGCGGGGCGGAGCCGGGGGAGACCACCTCGGCCCGGGTGGCGGTGGCCCCCAACTCGACGGCGGGTGCGGGCGCGCCGTTGGCCGGTCCGTCACCGCCAGTGCCGCCGGGCCCGATGAGGGTGCCGGTGGCGACAGCCCTGCCGGTCAACGAGGCGGTCTTCGGCAGCGGGTAGGAGTCGGCGGCGTAGTAGCTGCCGTTGTTGGCCTGCCACTCAAAGGCCGGGCCGGTCTTCACACTGCGATCGCCCTTCACCCAACGGTCCATCCAGTCGAGCAGCCGCTCATACCAGACGACCTTGCCGGTCACCGCGTCCGTATCGCTCTGGGTGGGGCCGTACTTGCAGCCGACGAAAGTATGTCCGGCGCAGACGGTGACCAGCTTCACCGGGGTGCCGGCGGCGACCAGGTTGCGGTAGTTGGCGAAGCCGTCCTCGAGTGGGAAGAAGGTGTCGATGCTGCCCTGGACGATGAGGGTGGGTGCGGTGATCGCGCCGCTGTGCGTCGTGGTGGATCGTGCAGCCCACCACGCCTTGTTCTCGGCGCTCATCTGCCCGGTGAGGAGCAACTCGGTATGGGTGCTGTGGATATGCTGGTCGAAGACGCCGAACTGCGCGCCCGCGGGCGAGTCCCAGCCGTCACTCATGGCGGTCACGAGGCCGGCGGCGTACACGCCCTCCCACCAGGCAGTCTTCACCGTGCCGTTCGGCCACAGGTCCCGGTTCAGGTCACCCCATCCGGCGATCGGCGCGATCGCATCCACCCGCCGGTCCGTCGCGGCCGTGTTGTACTGTACCCCGGCAGCGTTCGAGGCGCCGAGCCAGCCGACCTTCGGGTCTCCCGGCCTGTCCAGCTCGATCTCAGGACGAGAGGCCAGGTAGTCGATCATCGCGCCGGCATCGCCGACTTCGGCGGGCCCAGCGGGACTGGCTTCGCCCCCGGAGTCGCCCCACCCGCGGGAATCCCACGTAAGGACCGCGTAGCCGCGGTCGAGCAGCGGCTGCTCCCACGCTCCCGGAGCCCGCAGCCGCGACCCGCCCCAGCCATGGGTCTCCAGAATCGCCGGCACCGGCCGATCCCCCGAGGCTCCGGCCGGCAGCATCAGGGTCGCGACGATCGGAGTGCCGTCGAAGGACCTGATCACGATCGGGTCCTCGATCCGGACGCCGTCTGCTGCCGCCGCGTATACCGGCGGGCAGAGTGCCGCGGCGAGACAGGCCGCTGTGACAACCGCGACCCGGCGGACCACGGCGCTCACCGGGAACCCAGCCCTTCTCCGCGAGACGGTCCGTTGCATCTCTACCTCCGTGTCTCTGGATCTAACGGGGACAGCGACACGAAGCTAGGCAGCCGACTCGGGGCTGACCTCATACTTTCGGAGGAGGGCCCCAGGCGGATCTGTCCAAGTCGTTCATCTTCGGGTAATACTTGCGCTGTTTTGGCGAGCTGCGGGCCTTGCACGGAGAGTGCCGATGACCGATATCGAAACCAAATCCGCGAAGATGCGCGGTATGCTCCGCCGACTCTCGAAAGTGGACGGGTTCTGCCTGGCACTGGGCGGGTTCGTGAGCCGACGCGGAACGCATCTGGTGCTCACCGAGTTGTGTGGGCTGCGCACCGAACTGCTGCGTGGCGTGGTCATGAACCCGGGCATAGGGCTCGGCGGCCGAGTGCTCACGGTGCGGCGCCCGGTCGTGGTCGAGGACTACGTCTCCTCGGCGATCATCACCCACCAGATGGACCGCGCCGTCATCGCCGACGGCGTCCGCGGTGCGCTGGCCCTGCCGATCGTCGTGGGCAAAGAGATCCGCGCGGTGATATACGGCGGAAGCCGCACCCAGGACTCCATCGGCACACGCACCGCCGACGCGGCCATCCGCATCGTCCAGGCGTTCGCCGACGACCTCGCCGTCGACGAGGAAGTGGAGCGACGCGTCGCCCGCGCATGCCAGGAATACGAGCCACACCTCACGCCCGCCAAGCGACAGCTCGACACCTCCGGCACGGCGGACCCCACCGACGTCACCGCGGAACTGCTCGCCATCGCCGCGGAGATCTCCGACGCTCGGATCCGTGAACGGCTGCTGAGACTTTGTGGGCGACTGCCGACCCACACCCCGGCCGCCCACCGGCCCCAGGTCAACCTGTCCCGCCGCGAGACCGATGTCCTGATACAACTGGCTGCCGGCTTCACCAACGCCGAGATCGCCGAACGGCTGGCCATTCTGCCGACCACGGTCAAGACCCATCTCTCCGGTGTCATGCGCAAACTCGGCACCCGCAACCGCGTGGAGACTCTGGCCGCCGCGCGCAGAGCCGGGTTGCTGTCCTGAATGTCTGGCTGGCTTTCATTCTCTGTCGCCTGGTGGATTCGCCGGCCGCGGCGGGCCGACAGCCCCGGACAACGCTTACCAGATGCGCGTCGCCGGATACCCGGAGCGCATGGTCCCGCTCCCCGCCTCGGCGACCGGAGCAAGTGGCAAGGGCCTCATGGTCGACGGAATGCGCCCGGTGGACGGCTACGCGGTCGAGGTGAAGCATGTGCGCGAACCCGGCTGCCAGGCTGCGGCCGGTGTGCCCAGCCGATGTCACCGAGGAGGCGCCGGTGGCGTCGAGCCCGGGCGGCAGCTGCCTACCAGTCCTCCTCCGGCAGGGCTACTCTGCTTGGAAGTGCGCCGCTTGGCCTCTTGCCGGAAGCCTTCACATCCTGCCCGGGATAGCTGGCGGGTTTTGCTATGAGAGGCGGTTATGCGTCATGAGGTATGAGACGTCCTGGCGGCGGCGATTATTAGCGGGTGTCGCCGCGTTGTGTGTGCTGCCGGCTTCTGCGGGGTTCAGCTCCGCGGCCGAGCAGTACATCCCCCAACCAGCGACCGAAGCGACTCACGTGGTGTCGGGGACGACCTATTACGTCAGTGCGAGCGCGGGGAATGATGCCCATGCCGGGACGAGTCCGGCGACGCCGTGGAAGACGCTGACGAAGGCGTCGAGGGTGCGGTTGCGTCCGGGGGACGCGGTGCTGCTGGCCCGGGGCGACACGTGGCGGGGACAGTCGCTGTGGCCCAAGGGGTCGGGTATCCCGAAGCATCCGATCCACATCGGTGCCTACGGGAAGGGGCCCAGGCCCCACATCAGCCCCGGCCTGATCCCCGGCAGCCATCCGCGGAAGTACATCACCTACGCCATCCACCTGGTGAACAACGCCGGCTACAAGATCACGGATCTTGAGCTGAGCCGTACCTACGGCGGGATCGTCTCCTACGCGCACGACACGTACAACCACCGATACCTGTGGATCCAGAACGTCTTCTTCCATGACATCACCGGCAAGGACACCGGCTTCAACACACCCGTCCCCACCAAGGACCCCAACTGGTGGAAGTGCGGGACCTGTTACCCCGCACTCGACCTGAAGTGGGGCACCGGTGTCTCGCTCGCGGGCAAGGGAAACGGGCGCGGCACGGTGCTGTCCGATGTCACCATCACGGGCTGCACGTTCGTGCGCACTGACACAGGCGTCGAGATGGTGCCCAGCGGCAGGATCAACTACGGCATGTGGCGCAGCGTGAACATCGGCTACTCGCAGTTTTGGCAGAATTACTACAGCGCCATCAGCCTGTACCACGTGACCCGGGGGACAACCAGTCACGTGCTCGTGGACCGCGCCGGCTCCTGGGGCCACCCCTGGGGCACCACCGCCTTCGGGATGGTCGGCGTGCGCAACTACATGGTGCGCGACAGCGAATTCCGCAACACCATGAACATCCTGCATGGCCAAGTTGTCCCTCCCCAAAAGCGTCATGATGGCGACGGGTTCGACTTCGAGGCCGACAATCATGACGTCACGCTGCGCGACAGCTACATCCACGACAACGCCGGCCCCGCCATCCTGCTTATGGGCGGCGACTTGACCTGGCCACGAGGCAACACCGGCCTGGTCGTGGCGAACAACCGCCTTCACCGAAACAACAAGACGAAAATCAAGGATGGCGGCGTGTTCAACAACTGGGGTGGAACCTGGACGGACCGGATTGACGGGCGCCTCGTCAAACGAACGAACCGGAACGACGGGGTCATGCGCATGAACCGCATCATCCTGACCGACAATGCGCAGTCCTACGACAGCAGCCCGAAGGGGCCGCCGCCCCGTAGCGGTTCACTCGTGTTCGACAACACCAACAGGGTCTACAACGCCAGTGGAGCCCTCGTGTTCCCCAAGAGCGGGTAACGGCCCAGGAGCCGGTGCCAGCCCACCGGAAAGTCGGCTGCGGCGTCAGGAAGGGCCCGATTACGCAGGCTCGGTGCTTCTTGCCCGGAGCGACACGCGTGAAGGGGGGTGAGGGCGGGGCGCGATGGCGCCTCCCTCGCCCTGCCGACGGCCTCGTCCATCGCCTTGGGCCCGCTCGACCGGACCGCCAGCAGGAACTGCTCGCCCTTGGCGACGGATCGAGCCGGAACCGGTGACCAGCCACCACTGGCCGCGGCGCCGGACGACCGGTGAGCGGCCGAGGCGTTCGGAGTGCGCCAGAGGCCAGCCGTGGAGGGCGGGACACGATCCACCACGGGGCCGCCGCCGACTTCCTCGCTATCGGTGTCGCCTACGCACTGTCCGCACTGCTCGCCTGGTTCTTCATCCGCAACCGGAACGCCGCCGACTGAGCCGCCGGGACAAGAGTGTGAGAAGGGGGTTGGAAGGCACGTACAGCGTCCAAGGCCGGGCACCTCACCGCGGTCCGCACGTTCTTCCGCTTTGTCCAGGAGTGGGAGTGGATACCACGGCGCTTCGATCCGCGGCGCGCGCTGGGCACCCCGCACAGCATCGCGGCCCTGCTCGGCCCGGACCCGCGCGTGATGCGCGGACGGGATCTGGGCGAAGCCGATGTGAGCCGGACGGAACCTGACCGAGGACGACCTCCCGGGGACCAGGCCGGGAACTTCTCGCCTCGGCGCTCCGTCGTCAGGACGCGGCCCCGGACGGCGCCACAGCAAACCAGTGCTCCGTCAGCGGCTCCGGAGCGTCGGGCGACCCGATTGCGCCCGTGACCTGCGCCTTCACCACCTTGATCCCCTACACCGCCCGACGGGATACTCTCCATATTATGGGAGTGATGATCGTAGACAGCCATCCGTCCATGCGTCTGGCGCTCCGTACGTTGATTGAGTCCGAGCTGGAGATGCCTGTCGTCAGCACCGCCGCTACCGCACATTACGCCCTGTCAGAAATTCAACAGAAGCGCCCGAGCGTCATCATCACTGAATTACTGCTTGGTGATATTGGCGAGGGCGCCGCACTGTGCCGACGCGTTCACTCACTCCCGCTGCGACCCAGGGTCATGGTGTTCTCCAGCTGCAGCTCGCCCAATGAGATCGCCACTGTTCTGACCTCGGGGGCCGACAGCTTCGTGCACAAGAGCGCCTCGATCGCCGAGTTGGTGGACGCGATCCGGCGGACCGCACGAGGTCAGCGCGTGTGGCTCTTCAGGGAGGACGGGCAGCGTGGGGATCCGGCCGGTCTGCCGCTGACCCCACTGATCCCAGTGACCCCGCTGACCCCGCTGACCGCGAGAGAAGAGCAGATTCTCGCGCTGCTCTTACGTCGCTATACCAACGCCGAGATCGCTCAGGAATTAGCGCTGGCCGGCCAAACAGTAAAGAATCACGTCAGCAACGTTCTGCAAAAGGTCGGTATACGGAACCGGCGGGAGTTTTTTTTCCGCACCTCCGCCCCTTCGGCTTAGTCTGTGGCCTGGGAACGGGATTACCGAAATACAGTGAGCCCAAAAGACGGGTGTGCACGCCATAGGCCATACCCTGCACCTCCGCCGGCTCCGCAGAGCCGGCCGAGCGCTCCATGGCGAGCCGTCCCGCGGTGCACTCCACCGGCTCGCACACCAGCAGGTGCCCGATGACGCGGCCCGCGCTCAGCGGCAAGCCGCAGCCGCGAATGAACCGGCGATGTCTTCGATCGACGAAGGCGTCGGCCTGGCTGTCAGGCATGGCGCTTGCCGACCTGCCCCACGCCCCACTCCGCAAGGATCTCCGCTTGGTCGACGCCGTTCTCCGCGGGGGCGGGCGGGGCGGCCGGGGTGAGTGAGAACCGCGGGGCGGGCGCCGGCTGGGCTCTGCCGCCGACCACGGTCACCGTGCGCCGGGCGGCCAGTTGCGGGTGGCTGCTCGCTTCCGTCAGCGACACCACCGGGGTAACGCAGGCATCCGTACCGTCGAACACCTCGCACCAATCCTTCTGGGTGCGGGTGCGGAAGGTCCCCGCGAAGATCCGGTACAGATCGTCCCAGACCGATGGCTCCCGGTGTCCGGGCACCATCTCCCACACACCGAGGAGCCGGACGAACTCCCGGTAGAAAGTGGGCTCCAGAGCGCCCACGGCCATATGCCGTCCATCCGCCGTCTCGTACACGTTGTAGTACGGGCAGCCGGAGTCCAGCAGATTGACGCCGCGCCGATCGCGCCACTCGCCCGCTCCCAGCATGCCGAACACCATGGTGCTCAGGTGGCTGACCCCGTCCACGATGGCCGCGTCCACGGTCTGCCCCCGCCCGGTCCGCGCGACCTCGGCCAACGCGGCCAGCACCCCGACCGCGAGATACATGGCGCCGCCGCCGAAGTCACCCAGGAGGTTCAACGGGATCTGCGGCGGCCCGCCGGCCCGGCCGATGGCGTCCAGCACCCCGGTCACCGCAAGATAGGTGATGTCGTGCCCTGCGGTCCGTGCCAGTGGTCCGGTCTGTCCCCAGCCGGTCATCCGGCCGTAGACAAGCCGGGGGTTGCGGGCCAGGCACCGGTCGGGGCCGAAGCCGAGCCGCTCGGCCACCCCCGGGCGGAACCCCTCGATCAGCACGTCGGCGCGCTCCGCCAGGGCCCGTACCAACTCGGTGCCCTCCGGGTCCTTGAGGTCCGCCGCCAGCGAGCGCTTGCCCCGGTCGAGCACCGCCTGGCCGTCCGTCGGCAGATCCCACTTAACGCTCGGCGGATCGGGATGGACGATACGGACGACGTCGGCGCCCAGGTCGGCCAACAGCATTCCGCAAAACGGTGCAGGCCCGTACGCCGCCAGCTCGACCACGCGCATCCCGGCCAGCGGCCCGGTCCTGGTCCTTGTCCTGGCTCTGGTCAACTAACGGCCCTTCGTGCCGGTGAGCCGGGTGATCGACGCTCGGGTTCCGGCCCGCCCGCTCATGGGGGCGAGATGGATCACCGGTCCCACAGTCACCCGGGGCGGCAGGGTCACCGTCCACAGCACCGCGTCGGCCACGTCCCGCGGGGTGAGCAGCTCCTCGGGGTCCGCGCCCAGCTCATCCGGGTCGGGGGACATGTCGGTGTGCACCCAGCCGGGGCAGATCGCCACCGCGCGGATGCCCAGGTCCCGGTTCTCCAGTGCCACCAGCTCGGTGAGGACGTTGAGCCCTTGCTTGCTCGCCGCGTAGCCCGCGGTGTGGCTGATCGTCTCCAGCGTCACGGCCGAACCGATGTTCACGATCGTCCCTGTGGACCGTCCACGCATGTACGGCAACACCTCATGGGTCAGCAGATAGGGCACGGTGAGATTCAGTCGGAACATCAACTCCCAGTGCTTCGGGGTGAGTTCATGCACCTCGGCGAGCCGTACCGCACCCGCGCAGTTCACCAGTACAGTCGGCGGCCCGAAGAGTTCAACCGTCTCGGCCACCACCCGCTGCGGCTCTCCGTCCGAGGCCAAATCCGCGACCAGCACACTCGCCCGCCCGCCGCGGTCGTGCACCTCGTCGGCCACGGCCGTCAGGGCGGCGGCCCGGCGCGCGACGAGCACGACGTGCGCGCCCGCCGCGGCCAGGGCCTCGGCGATGGCCGCGCCGATCCCCGAGGAGGCGCCCGTCACCAGCGCGGTGCCGTGCAGGGTGCGTCCGGTGGATCCCTCCCCGATCCCGCCCCTTTCCGATCCTGTCGACACGCGGCTCCGCCGCATGGTGGGCTCCGCCCGCAGACCTGCGGGGTACGGAGCAGCGTTCCGGCCTTCGGAGCGGGGCGGGTCGAGAGCAGCGCCCCAAGCCCCCGTCGGCTTGACCGTGGGCACCGGATCCCTCATTGCGCCGCACTCCAGGACAGCGGCGGCAGGCCGCCGAGTGCGTAGCCGCCGTCGACATGCAGCAGGGCACCGGTGACATACCCGGCGCTGTCGCCGACCAGATACGCTGCCAACGCGGCCACATCCCGAGGCTCGCCGACCCGCCCGGCCGGAATGCGCGCCAGCCACGCCTGCCGGAAGTCCTCCGACACCCACGTGGCCATCGGCGTCTCCACGATGCCGGGGGCCACGCAGTTGGCCCGGATTCCATGGCGTCCGGCGGTGGCGGCCACACAGCGGGTGTACTGGGCCATGGCCGCCTTGCTCGCCCCGTAGCTCTCCATGTTCGGGATCGGCACCACTTCCGAGCCCACCGAGCAGACTCCGACGACCGAGCCGCCCTGTCCGTCTGCGGTCCACCGGCGCACCAGGGCGTCCGTGAGCGTGGCGTACCCGCGATAGTTGACGTCCAGGGAGCGTTCACGCAGCTCACCGCGTGTACCCGGCTCGTCGACCGCGAACAGCCCGGTGGCGTAGACCATGGCGTCGATCCGGCCCGCCTGCCAGATCCCATCCAGCGCGGCGTCGAGTTCCGCCACCCGGCACACGTCCTGCTGGAACACCTGGGCTCGTCGCCCCAGCGCGGTGATCTGGTCCGCGACCTCGTGCAGCATCTTCTCCCGACGGGCCATCAGAGTCACATCGGCGCCCCTGCCTGCCAGTTCCAGGGCGGTCTGCCGACCGATGCCGCTGCTGGCGCCGACCACCAGGGCGCGGCGTCCGGTGAGGTCGAACAGCCCCGGCACACCGCCCGGCCCGGTGGTGTCCGAAGTTTTCGGCGCCGGGCGGGGTGTGCGTAACGGCGGGATCAACGTCAGCCCCATACCACCGTCGACCGGGACCGTCTCGCCCACGGTGTACGCGCAGTCCTCGGACGCCAGATAGAGAGCCGCCGCGGCCAGGTCGCCGGGTCGCGCGGCCCGGCGCAGCGGCAGATGGTGCAGTACCGCGGCGGTACGTTCCGGGCCGGGCCGGTGCCCCAGGAAGGGCGCCACCCCGACCCGTATCTGGTTGACGATCACCTTGGACCCTGACATCTGCGCGGCCAGCTGCCGCCACCAGGCGATATCGGCGGCGCGGGAGGCCACCTCGTCGGCGGGGGTGCCGGTGTGCACCCCGCCGGAGCCGTCGACGACCAGGATCATCCGGCCGGAGCCACGGTCCGCCATCCGCCGGGCGATCTCATCGATCCGTGCCCGGGACAGCGGCGGCGCGGGCGCCGCCGTGTCGAGCACGGCCGTGCCGGTGAGCAGCGCGCAGCAGATGTCAGGGGTGACGCTCGCCAACTCGGCGTCCTCGACGAGCTTGACGCCGACTGCGTCGAACGCCTCGCGCAGCACCTCGTGAGCCGCGTCGCGCGGTCCCAGCAGGGCCACGGTGGAGCCATGTGCCCGGACGACAAGGGGCGGTGCCGCTTGCGGCGCCATCAGTGTGCCTCCAGATGTTCGATCAGCAATGAGGTCGCATCCCCACCGGCGCCCGAGCTGATCAGCAGGGCGTAGCGGTCGTCGACCGGGACGCCTTCGGTCAGTACGGGGGTGGCGTCGAGCCGGGCGTACGGGGTGCGGCAGCCGACGACGGGCGCGACCGTACCGTGCCGGAACATCAGCGCGGCGGAGACGAACTTCAGCAGCCCGGCGCAGCCGGAGATGTGTCCGAAGGCGGCCTCCTGGTTGGTCAGCAGAAGACGGCCGCCGTAGTCCATGGCCCTGCGCAGCCCCTCGACGGTGTCGCAGAAGAGGTTCTCGATATTGCGGGTGCCTTCGGCGAAGCCGTTGACGAAAGCCAGCCGCTCCATGCCGATGTCGGCGCGGACCAGCAGGTCCTGGACATCGGCCACGAAGTTGTCCGAGGTTCCGGAGTCCACCGGGTTGAGGCCGTTGTTGCGTGAGGAGCGAAAGCGCAGTCGCAGCGGCAGCCTGGTCGCCTCGCCGGAGCCGGTACCCGTGCCGGCGCGGCTGGAGTCCAGTACCACGGCCAGTGCGCCCTCCCCAGGGGCGTTGCCGTCCTGCTGCTCGTCGTGCGGGCGGACAGCGCCGGGATCGGCCGACAGGGTGGAGGCCCGGAAGCCGCGCCTGCCCTCGTGGACGGTACTGGCCACGAAGATCCGGTCGAGGGTGGCGTCCGTACCGACGACGACGGCCCGGTCAACGGCTCCGATGTGCAGCAGGGTGGCCGCGATCTCCAGGGCGCGCAGTGAGCAGTTGCAGCCGCCGGTGATGTTCAGGGTCTGCGCCCTGATGCCCAGCACGGAGCAGATGCCGCTGGCCACGCTGCCGGGGGTGCCAGTGAGCCAGTAGTCCATGCCCAGTGCGCTCGGGCCGCCGCGTTCGTACGCCGCGAAGTAGCGGCCGGCCTCCTGGAAGGCGAACTGCATGGACGCGACCACCAGTACCGTACGGTCGTCGTTGAGGTCCGCGGGGGTCAGCCCCGCGTCGCCCAGCGCGTTCATCACCGCGCCGGTTGACAAGGCGGTGACTCGGGCCATCCGGGCGGCGATGCGGTCGGGCACACCGATGGCGGCGGCCGGGTTCCAGTTCTTCACCTGGCCCGCGACGCGCAGCGGCAGTCTCTCGCCGTCGTAGGAGGTGTCGAAGGGGGACAGGCAGGTGGTCCCGGTCCGGATGATCTCCCACAGGGTCGGGGGGTCCAGACAGGGATCATCCGGACCGGGAAGGACGGCACCAGCACCGGCGAGCAGCAGTGGTTCCCCGGCCAGGTCAGTGGTCATGGTCCCCGCGTTCGCCAGGTCCAGGCACGTGCCCGGACAGCAGCCCGGAGGGTCCGGCGGCCGGTTCGGGCGGAGCCAGCAGCAGTGCGCTGGAGACTCCGCCCATCTGGTAGTTGAAGCTCAGCGCCAGGTCGAAGTCGAGCGGCCTCGGCTGAGACTCCGTCACCAGGTCGAAAGGGCAGTCTTCGGAGACTTTCGCGCAGTTCGCGGTGGGGCAGACCTGGCCCGCGCGCATCATCAGCAGCGTCGCGGCGGCGCCGACGTTGCCCAGCGGTGCCGCGTTGTGCCCGAAGCAGGCCTCCTGGGTGCTGACCAGCGGGCCCACGCTGTCCGCGCTGGAGAGCCCGTAGAGAGAGCGGATCGCGTTGAACTCCATGGTGCTGAACAGCGGGTCGCCTTGGGCGCCGCCATTGATCACCGGGACCTCGGCGGGCTCGATCCGGCCGTGGCTGTCTCTGGCCCGCAGACAGGTGCGGGCCGCTCGGACCAGCGCGTCTCCGTCCTCGTTGGCGGTGATGGCGCTGGCGACCGCGCCACGCGCGGTGGACTGGCCCAGGATCCGGCCGTAGGCCCGGCGGCCACGCCGCTCGGCGTGCTCCCGGCTCTCCAGGATCAGGGTGGCGGCGCCCTCGCCGATGTTGAAACCGTCGGCGTGCTCGTCGTACGGGCGCATCGGCCGGTCGAAGCGCAGTCGGGTGGGCGGGGACTCGAAGGACGGCCGCGTGCCGCTGCGCTCCGCGACGGCCCGCAGTTCCTCGAAGTGCTCCACCCGGTCGAGGTTGAAGGCGTCGACGCCGGTCACGACGGCGATGTCCACCTCGCCGCTGGCTATCTGGTTGGCCGCCACCCCGAGCAGTGCCGCGGTCGAGGCGCAGCCGCACGACAGCGTGTAGTTGGGTCCGCCGCTGCGCAGCAGCGAGGCCTGCACGGTGGCCACGTCCGTGGCGGTGACCGAGACCGCGAGCCGCATGAACATGCTCCGCGCCTCCTGAGCGGTCAGCGCCCCGGGGTCGGCCTGTACACAGTCGAGATAGGCATCGAAGGAGTTGTCCACCCCCACCCGTCCGGTCAGTACCGCGGCGCCCACCAGGTCCGCGCCGCGCCAGTCGAGTTCGGCGTCGTCACAGGCCTCCACCAGAGCCAGCAGGCCGTAGAGGTGGATGCTGGCGTAGTTCTTGAGGAACCGGGCGGGCACCTCTGGAACCGCCCGGCTGAACTCCTCCTCGGTCAGATACACCTGTCCGTAGAAAAACCCGTCGTTGTCCAGATTGGACCTTCCGGTCGAAACCGTTCGCCACAGATCGTCTCCGGTCCGGCACACCGTCCTGTCCGGCCCAGGCAGGCAGAACCCCATCCCGGTCACCAGTACATCGCGCCAGCTGGCTGCCACACTCACCACACCAACAACCTGCTCTCCGCTAGCGGGCCGTTCACAGAGCCCCACCGTCAATTCCGATCGCCTGTCCGGTGATGCCGGTCGAGAGGTCAGACAGCAGATACATCGTCAGCATCGCCACCTCTTCCGCCTCCAGCACGCGGCGCAGCGCGGTGTTGCGCACCGCCCGGTCCACGTAGCGCTTCCAGGTGAGGTTCTCCGGGCCGTGGTGGCGGACCAGGCTGGCCACGAAGTCCCCGCCGTAGCGCTCTTCCTCGTTGAGGCCGGGCGAGTTGGTCAGGCCGGGGCAGACGGCATTGACCCGGACCCCGAACGGTCCGAGTTCCCAGGCCAGCGATTCGGTCAGGCCGTGCAGTCCGAACTTCGACGCGCAGTAGGCGGTGTTCGCGGGAATGCCGCGCTTGCCCGCGATCGAGGACAGAAAGACGATCGAGCCCGACTGACGCTCCATCATGCCGGGCACCACCTGTCGGCAGACCCGGAACGCCCCGGTGAGATTGATGTCGATGGTCCGCTGCCAGTTCTCCTCCGTCTGATCACAGAGGAAGACCTGGTTCATGCCGTCACCGGCGTTGCTGACCAGCAGCTCGACCGGGCCGAGTGCCTCCTCGCAGCTGGCCACGGCCTCGCGTACGGCTTTGCCGTTCCTGAGGTCGGCGGGGACTACGACGGACCGGCCGCCCTCAGCGACGATCTCCTCGTGCACCGCGTCCAGGGCCTCCTTGTCCCTGCTGAGCAGGCCGACTGCGGCGCCTTGCCGGGCCAGCACCAGGGAGGTCTCCCTTCCGATCCCGCTGCTCGCACCGGTCACCAGCGCGGTGCGCCCGTGCAGGAGTTGTTGTGCGTGTGTCGCCTTCAACGCCGCATCCACCTCTCGCTGTGTACCTTTCGCTGTGTACGGTCGGTCGCGATCGGCCGTGCAATCGGTCAGATGACCGGTGACGTGCGTGGTCACAACCGGAAGAGCAGTCCGCCCTCGAAGAACCCGGAGCCGATGGCCGGGGTGAGATACAGCTGTCCGGGGCGGGTGCGCCCGCTGGCCAGCAGTTCCGACAGGGCGATCGGGATGGACGCGCTGGAGGTGTTGGCGCGCTCTTGGATCGTGACCACGAAGCGGTCCGGGGCGATGCCCACCTTCTCCATCACCGCACGGTGAATCGGCTCGGTGGCCGGGTGCGGCAGGATCCAGTCGATGTCGTCGATGGTCAGGCCGTTTCGCTCCAGCAGCAGTTCGACGACCCGTACGTTGCCCTCGGTCGCCCGCTCGACGAGTTCCGGCTTGCTGGTGATCCAGCCGTCGGGCCTGCGCGCGAAGATGGTCTGCGCGTGTTCCCCGTCGCTCACCAGCACGGAGTCGATCAACTCGGATGCGTCCTTGCGCGCGCCGTCCACCGCGCCGCGCTCCACCACCACCGCGCCCGCCGCGTCACCAGAGACCAGCTCGCCTTTGCTGCCGGGCCGGGTGCGCCGGGAGAACTGCTCCGAGGAGACGACCACCGCCAGCCGCCAGGCCCGCATGGACGACAGCAGCGCGGATGCGGTCTGCACGCCGTGCACAAAGCCGGTGCAGGCCCCGCACAGATCGAAGCCGAGGGCCCGCTGAGCACCCAGTTCGTAGGCCACGGTCGGCCCGATCTCGGGCACCCACTGTCGGTCGGTCCAGTTGGTGAGGATGACGAGATCGACCTCGTCCGGGGAGCGTCCGGCCTTGTCCAGCGCCTGCTTGGCCGCACGGACGGCCATGTAGCCGATGGTCTCCCGCTCATCGGCGATGTGCCGGGTCTCGACGGTCAGCTTCCCGACTACCGCTTGGTCGATCGCGTTGAAGCGCTCCTCGGCGCCGATCGACTCGGGTGTGTTGTACTCGATGTGCGCGGGGAAGTAGTGTCCGACGCCCGTGAGCCGGATTCCCGACCCCACCCAGTTGCCGCCTGTGCCGTTCATGTCCGTCACCGCTCCCATGTCTGCCGCTGTCACGTCCGCCCCTTCTCCTCACCGTCCGGTGAACTTGGGCGGCCGGTGCTCCAGATAGGCCCGCGGGCCCTCCAGCCCGTCGTCGACCTCGCCGCCGCAGCAGCGGGCGTGGTACTGGTCCTGCAACCGCAGGCCGAACTCCGCCGGCTGGTACCAGGTCCGTTCGCGCAGTTCCTTGAAGAGGCCGATCGTCTTGGTCGGCCCGTTGGCCAGGCGCGCCGCGAGAACGGCCAGCTCCCTGGAGAACGCGTCGGCGGACACCACCCGGTCGAAGAGCCCGATGCGCTCGGCCTCCCCGGCCTCCACCAGCCGTCCGGTGAGGAAGATCTCGGTGGCCCGGGCCGGCCCCACGACACGGGTCATCATCACGACATTGCCCACCTGGCCGAGTTTGATCAGACCGCTGCCGATCCGGGCGCAGGAGGTGGCCAGCCGGTAGTCGGCGGCGCAGGCGATCTCGGCCCCGGCCCCCACGGCCGCACCGTTGATCCCGGCGATGACCGGCTTTTGCGCCTGCACCAGTGCTTCACAGACACGCAGGTAGTAGGCGTCACCGCTCTCCTGGACCGAGGGGGTGTTCACCCGGTTTCCGGATACCAGTTCTCCCAGGCCGGAGATGTCGTCGCCGGCGCAGAAGGCGCGGCCCGCACCGGTCAGCACAATGGCTCGCACCGCGGGGCTCTCCGCCGCTCGCAACACGCTCTCCAGCAGTCGTAGGCCGAGCTCGCGGTCCAGTCCGTTGCGCCTCTCCGGTCGGTTCATCGTGATGGTGGCGACGCCGTCGTCGAGCGTCTCCCGGAGAACTTCGGTGGTCGTTCCCACTGGAGTCATATCCATCCATTCCCTGACGTGATGAGAGCGCATCGGATGTTGATGCCGAGGGCCGCGCGGACCTGCGTGCCGGCTGCGCTCCCTTCCGCACGCAGCACGTTCTTGCGGACCTCGTTGGTGGGCGTCATGGGCAGCTCGGGCAGCACCCGGATGAAGCGGGGCGGCATGCAGTGGTGGGCCATCCGGGGCCGCGGGAACGCCAACAGTCCCGTAGGGCGGCCGGGTCGAAACCTGCCCCGGGCGCGGGGCAGATCACCGCCAGGACTGTCTTGTCTCCCCGTGCGGGGTAGACGTGGCCGAACGCCCAGGCCGGTCCGGGCGCAGCACCAGCTCGCCGGTGGTCCCGTCGGCGAGCTCACGGTCGTACGTGTCCCGGGCCTCGAAGCCCGCCCGGGCTGCGCCAGACGCCGTCCCGCATGGGGATCCCGACATCACGGTCGCCGACGAAGCCGCTCGTCAAGGGGGCACCTCCGAGGAAGCAGGGGGTCATTACGGGGTCGCCGCTGGAAGCCCGTTCGTCGGATACCCTAAGGAGCGGCGGGCCGTTACCACATCGACCTGCGGGTACCGCATCCGTGTCCGATCGGGGACTTCTGGTACTTCGCACCTTGCGACGATTCCGAAGGTTCGCTGTGCAGGGGCATAGGGGCCGCCCGCACCTAGGTGGGCCAAGCCCATCTGATGTGCGCACGCCCGAAGGGCCCGGCGCTACTGGATGCGGGCGGGGAAGCCGCCGCCGGCAACTTCCAGGACCGTGCCGGTCAGATACTGGTTGGCCACCGCGTGTACCGCCGCCTCGGCGACCTCGTGCTCAGCGGCGAACCGTCGCAACGGAACCTGTCGCCGCAACCGCTCCATGTACCGCGCGTGGCCAGGATTGCGCGCACACTTCTCCTGCAGCGCCGCACCGTCCACCACCCCGGGCGCGATGGCCACCACCCGAATCCCGAACTCACCGAGTTCCAGCGCCCAGCTGCGGGTCAGCGACACCACACCGGCCTTGGCCGCCGTATACGCGCACTGCCCCCAAGACCCCTGCCAGGTGCTGCTCACCACGGGTAAGAGCACCCCCGGAGTCCCGGAGCGGGCCATGCTGAGCGCTGCCTCGCGGCCGACCAGGAAAGTGCCCGTCAGATTGAGGTCGACGATGTCCCGCCACTCTCCCACGTCGTGTGCCGTCCACTCCTCGTCCGCGGCCCGGGGCGGCCTGAGCAGCCCCCGGGACAGGTTTCGGCCCGCCGCCATGACACAGACGCCCAGTTCTCCCTGGTGCGCCAGTTCAGCGAAGAGCCGGGCGATGCTCTCCTGCGAGGTCACATCCACCGATGCGGTGGACAGCTTCACCCCGCCCTCGGCGGCGTGCTGCCGGCAGCGGTCCAACTGCGTACCGTCGCGTGCCGCGACGGTAGTCGACCAGCCGTCGGCGGCGAGGGCCAGTGCGATGGCTGCGCCGATGCCCCGACTGCCGCCGACCACGAGCGCCTGTCCCCGGCGTCCGTCGCCCCCAGCCTGCTGACCGTTCGGTCCGTCCGTCATGGATGCTCCTGCCCTTGCGCCGCTCCCTACTTCGCCGTGTTCGCCCCTCTCGGCCGCGGCGCACAGATGAAGCCGTGTGAGGGCTCTTCCATGACCGTTCCGCGCCGCTCACCGCTGCCGGGGGCGGCCGTAGCTGAAAAGCATCGCACCCCAGCTGAATCCCCGGCCGATGGCCATGGTCAGAATGCGGTCGCCACGCCTGATGGTGCCGTCGTGCACGTACTCGGAGAGGCAACTGGGCACGCTGGCGCTCGAAGTGTTGCCCCTCCGGTCGATGTTGAGCAGGAGCCGTTTGTCGTCTCGGAGACCGAGACCGTCCCGCACATCGTTGATCAGATTGATGTTCCCCTGGTGCGGAATGATCCAGTCGACGTCCTCCAACCGGGCACGGGCGTGCCGCAGCGCCCGGCGGGTGGCATCGGTCAGTGCGCCGGGCGCGAGATCTTTGACGACCTTGCCCTTCATCATCATCTTGTCCTGCGCATCGATGTCGAAGGCGTCGTAGTGGGTGGCATCGGAGTGCAGGGTGACGGCATGCATCCCGTCCGCGCTCGTGTCGTCGGCACCGCTGTCGGCGGCTCGCCACACCGCGGCCGCCGCGCCGCCGCCGAACAGGACGGAGTTGCGGTAGGAGAAGTTCAGGATCGGCTTGGGGTTCTCGGCACAGACGATGAGGACATTGCGATGGCCCGCTGTGCTGATCAGTCCGCGGGCGACCGCGCTGGCGTGCAGGAAGCCCGCACAGGCGACCCCCATCACGTCCATGCACATCGCCCGGTGGGCAGCCAGCCGGTGCTGCACCGGAAGGGCCACGTCCATGTAGTTGTTGCCGGGGCTGGTGGGATTGACCCTAGGACGTGAAGTGGCGCTGGTGCCCAGGATCACGTCGATGTCCCCCGGCTCCAGGCCGGCATCGTCGAGCGCCCGGCGGGCGGCCCGCTCGGCCATGTCCACATGCCGTTCACCGTCACGGGGCCAGTGCCGGGCGGTGACGCCGGTGTGCCGCAGGATCCACGCGTTGTCGACGCCCAGCTCTGGTATCCCGGTGAAGTGGTCGTTGCCGACCGGTTCCCCGGGGAAGTCATGGCCGATCCCATCCAGCTGCATCGGCGTCGCGGTCGGCCGGATGGAGGTGGAGCCGCCCCGGCCGGGAGCGGAGGAGATGGTCACCGGTAGATCCCTTCGGAGTCGATCGAGCGCAGTAATGCCAGTTCCTCATGCGTCGGGGCCGGTTCCCGCAGCAGTGGGTCGGTGAGATCGGCCTGCCATGCGGTGTGCTCCCGTACGGCCTCGGCGGGGTCGGCCGGCGCCAGCCTCGGCGGCGGGGACCAGGTGGTGAGCGTGAACGCGTCCGTGCTCCTGTCCCGTTCGAAGGACCCGAACTCGGCGACCACACATCTGACGTGCCGGCCCGGGCTGGTGACGAAACCGACCGTCTCGGGGTAGCGCAGCGGGGACGCGGGTGCCACCACGATCGTCTCCACAGGGCTGGCCACGTCGTTGGCGCCGCCCGAGCCCACCAGGAAGCCGCCCCGGGCCGTACGGCTGGTGTTGATCCGTCCCTGTTGGTCGATCTGGGCCGCCGACAGTACGCCGAGCGTACGGGTGCCGCCGCCGGCGACCAGGCCGCCGAGCACCTCCCAGGTCCCCGTGCATTGACGGCAGTCGGACACATGGTGCTGGGAGAACAGGAAGCTGTCCCCGGCCTGCGGTGCGAAGCCGACCATGCCGAGTTCGTTGACCACCTGGAGTTCGATGCCGCCATCGTTGACCATGTGGGCGGCCAGCCAGCTGGCCAGATGGGAGATCCCGATGCCTGCCAGCACCGTGCGGTGGCCTCGGGCTCGCACCGCTCGGGCGATCGCCCGAGCCGCCATCACGATGTGGTGCTCGCGGTCGCTGGGGGGATTGTGCCCCTGCCCCGCCCCTCCCCGAGAACGGGGCCCCCGCCCCCGACCCCGTTGGCGGTCCTTCACGAAGCCGCGGGTGCCGACAACGTCAGGGGAGAGCGCAGCCGTCAGCCCGGTCAGCCGCACGTCGCCCAGCTGGGAGAGGTATCCGACATGGTCGCCTGGACCCATCACCCAGTGCTGGAACCACCGCTCGGTCTCTACGCGATCCGCGCACGCGTCAGCAAGGTCGCTCAGAAAGGGATAGTCATCCAGATAGCCCGTCACCCCGGCGCCGGGCATCGGCGCGAGGCCCTGTGGGTGGGCACCGTACGCGCACGGCGCCACGGCCAACACCCGCTCCGCCGGGATCGAGCAGACCGCGTCGGCGGGCGGCCCGTCGCACACCTGCTCCACCGTGGCCAGCACCCCACGACGGGCCGCCATCGCACCCCACCAGCCTTCCCCCACCGGGCCGGAGAGATAGAGATTCCCTCGCCGGTCCGCGCACTGCGCGTGCAGCAGCGTCACGTCCGGGCACAGCGCGGGAACGAGTACGGCCTGCGCCTCGCCCTGCCCGGCCTCGGTCTGGTTCGGCACCGTCTCCAGCGGCGGATGGCCCTGTGGCAGAGAGGAGCTGACCAGCGAGGTGCAGAGCGCCGCGGGTGCCCCCGTCGCCCCTGCCATCAGCCGTTGCAACAGGGACAGCAGGCTCCACTCCTCCACGGGGAACGGGTCACCAGAGGTGAGCCGGGCGTACAACCGGTTCGGACGGGAGGTCGGCACGGTATCACCGGCGAAGGCGATGACCGCCCGCTCGACGACCTTGGCCATGGTCAGTGCGTGCACACCGGCGTGCAGGGCGTTCACGCTGATCTCGAACGTGCCGACGCCGCCGAAGACCCGCGCGACCGACAGCGCGAGCGCGTTGGGCCGGGACATCGTGGAGGCGATGTGCACCCGCATCCCCGGAGTCAGATGGCGACGGCACAACTCGTCCGGGTCAGCGACAAAAACGGTGGCGGAACCGGCGGCGGAAGGGCCTGTCACTCGGCCGCCTCCAGCACCATGGCGGAGCTCTGGCTGCCGATGGCGAAGGCCAGGGACATCGACAGCCGCAGCGGTGCCGGGCGGGCGCCCTCGGTGACGTGATCGTGGTCGCACTCTGGCTCTACGACCTCGCAGTTGATCGTCGGGGCCAGGCACTGCCGCTGGAGCATCAGTGCGAGCGCCGCACAGTTCAGCAGCCCTGCGGCGCCCAGCAGATGGCCGTAGACCGGCTTGATGGAGCCCAGCGGCGGCCAGTCGCCGCGGCGGCATCCGTACAGGTGGCTCAGCGCGCGGCTCTCGGCCAGGTCGTTGTAGCGGGTGGCCGTACCATGGCCGCAGATGTAGTCGAGGTCCGTGACGGTGGCGCCCATCGTGTCGAGGGTCTCCGTCATCAGCTGAGCCGTGCTCCGCCCCGACAGGTCCATCCGGGTCGCGTGCGCCGCCTCGCTCACGCCGTGGCACGCGCGCAGCGCCGCGTAGACCGGAGCCCGTCTGGCCGCCGCGTGCGTGCGCCGCTCCAGTACGGCGACAACAGCGCCCTCGCCGAGCACGAAGCCGTCCCGGTGGAGGTCATAGGGCTTGATCGCCCGCTTGGGGTCGGCGTTCCTGGACAGCACGCTGGTGCCCGGGGCGGAGTAGACCCGCAGTATCTCGGGGACGATCGGCAGTTCGTGCCCGACGACGAACATGACGTCGGCCACGCCCCGCTGGATCTCGTGTGCGGCGATGCCGAGCGCCTGGTGTCCGCCGACGCACGCGTTGCTGAGGGTGGAGACCAGCCCTTGGGCGCCCAGCCGGATGGCGCTGAGCGAGGCCGGGGTCCCGGCGAGCGAGGCGAAGACCGCCCGGGCCGCCGACACTGGTGGGCGGCCCGGTTCGTAGACCGTGCCCGAGGCGGTCTGGGACCACCACTCGACCGGTCCTCTGGCGCTCGACGCGACGACGCCCGTGCGCCGCGGGTCGAGATCGTCGTGTCCTTCGAATCCGGCGTCCCGGAAGGCGTTCTGCACCGCTGATAGGACGATGAGGATCTCCCGGCTGTAGCGCTTGGCGAAGTTGTCCGGCAGGTCGGGCAGATACCGGGCGTGGTCGAAGTCGGTCAGTCGGCCTCCGCTGTGGATTCCGGTCCGCGCCGAGAGCATGGGCGGCAGGTTGGTCAGCTGGGACTCGCCCTCATGCAGGTGCTGCCACACCTTCTCGGGCGTATCGGCACCTGGCAGCACGAAGCCGAGGCCGGTGATGGCCACGTCCTCGAACACAGCCGCGGCCACGCGTTCGGTGCGCGACATGAAGCCTCCTCTGGCACAGTCGGTGCTTGCTGTCGCGTGCCCGACGGCATTACGCCGCCGTTGACAGACCCGGGCTCTCAACAGCACATCTCCCCGCGACCGGTTCAGCCAGGCGCGGCGGGTACTCATCACCGTCGGATGCTGGGACTTCCAGTACCGCCGAGGGCGCCGGGAGCGGTCTCGCATCCCGAGGCGGCTCCATGGTGCGCCCGTTGACGTCGTCGCGGTCCGGCCTCGCCCGGCCGAGGTCTACGGAGAGCCGAGAGTGGCCGGCCATGCGGAGAACGTGCTTCGGAAAGCAGCGCGCGCTGCACCGATCGACATGCCGCGAACACCCTTGGAGTCCCGGGAGCACACGTCGGCGAACTGGTGGATCGCGGCGAGAAGGCCCGGACGTGAGCGTTCGTACGCGGGACTGTCCGGCGCACCCGGGACTCCGCGCAGCCGCTCGAACAGCCGCGCAGCGGAGCGGTACCCAGGCGCACGCGGGCCCGGCGCAGCGCGCGGGCCGAAGGCTTGCGCTCCTCGTCCAGGTCCAGAGCGCTGACGAGCGCGGACCACCTCCCCAGACACCCTGCCGGGGCGGACGGGACATCGCCGACACGAAGTAGAGAACCGGCGCAGGGCAGCAGCCGCAGTCTTCGGTGGGCACCGGGTTGCGGTGCCTGCCCCCTTGACAGCACAGCCCTGATCGTTGACTTCCCCCATTGGCCTCTGGGCGCTCCGCCTTCCCCACCCTGCTGTTCCTTGTTGCGGAAAAACGACATTATGGAGAGATAACATTTGTCAGTAGCGTGGTTCGTTTGTCGTCGACATGATGCCTCGCAGTTGAGCGAGTGCAGCAGGTGATCGTATTGAGTGTCTGGGACAGTGGCGTCGTAGGCTCCCCCTCCTTCGAGGAGCAGCTAAGAGCAGGTCGGCTGCGACTACTCAAGAACGCGAAGGTACGGAGTGTGGACGACATGTTGCGGCTCGGGCTCGTGCAGGCGGTGGCAGAGCTCCGAGGGCTGGGCGGCATGGTTCATCTGTCCCGGTCACGAAGTATGCCGTTGCGCCTGACCGCATCAGTCGGCGCCCTGCCCGCTCCTGCCGCG
>CAMLJW010000013.1 GCA_946480485.1 uncultured Streptomyces sp.
CGAAACACGCCGTAGTTCTTGAAGTGCTCTCCCGGCTGAAGCCGGGAGATTCCCTTCTACCTTGCGGTGGCGGGCTTGACGCCTCGTGGGCGCCTGACGGCTGCCCTCCCGGCAGCCGGGACGAGCGCGTGGCCCATCCGGTACAGGTGCAGGCCGTTCCGGGCGGCGTTGGGGTCGGCATTGCCCGACCGTCCGCAGTCCGGGTTCTTGCATCCGGGAGGACCAGGCCACGTTCGTCCGCTTACCCGGGACCTCCCCAAGGCCCCCGCTTTGTACGCGCAGCGGTTACGGTGCTGCCGTGGTGATCGATGGCGAGGGGGCGGGAACGATGCCTGGAACCGTGCTGCTGCTCGCGGCTTCGCCGGCGGGCAAGGGCTGTCTGGTGGACGCGGCGTCGGTGCTTCCGGTGCTCGCGGCGGTGGCGCCCGCGGTGCTCGCCGGGACGGACACCGCGAACGTGGTCGAGCTGGCCGACCCGCTGGAGCCCCAGGCGGTCCTGACCCGTCTGCGCGCCGCCGCGACGGCCCCCGGCCCGCTCACGGTCTTCCTCACCGGCCAGCTCCAACTCGACCGCCGCCAGCGGCTTCCGCACCTGGCGCTGGCCCGTACGACCCCGTCGACCGTCCGCTACACCGGGTTCCCCTGGCACTGGATCCGTGAGGAGCTGCGGCTGCGCGCGCCGGGAAGTACGACGGTGTTCGCCGACCTGCACGCCGACGCGGAGGCCTGGCAGCGCCTCGTCACGCAGCCGCTCGCCGTCGGGCCGGAGGTCCGGTTGTACGGCCGCGTCGCCCCGCCGCCGCCGAGGCGTACGGTCGCGACGCCGTCGTACATGAGGGCCGTCGCCACCATCCTGCGCAGCGGCCACCGTCCGCCGCCGCGGCAGCTCCATCAGCAGGCGCTCACGCGGGCGCTGGGTGAGGAACAGCAGGGGGTGCTGCGGGACATGGTGCTGGCCGTCGATCCGGTGGCGGCCGCGCCCGCCGACCCCCACGCCACAATCACCGCCGCCGTCCAGGCCGGGCGGCACGGCGAGGCGGCCGCGCTGGCCGCGCAGTGGGAGCAGGCCGCGCTGCGTCATCACGGCCCCGGCAGCGACGAGGTCATCCACTGGATGGAGGTACGGGCGGACCTGGCCATGTTCGCCGGGGATTCGGTAGGCAGCTGCCGGACCTGGATGGCCGTGACCGACGTACGGCTCGGCGCGGGCCAGGCCCCCGATGCCCCCGCCGTCGAGGCGGCCGCCGACCGGGCCCACCACCAGTGGGGCCGCATCGGTGACGTGGGTGTGGCCCGCGAACTGGGCTCGGCCCTGGCCGAGTTGCGCCGTTTGGTGCCGGGCCGCCGCGAGGGCGCGCTTCAGGACGTCCACCGGCGGTTGGCACGACTCCGGGCAACGTCAACGCAGCAGGTGGGCTGAGGTCAGCAGCGGTGTCGTGCAGGCCGACTGGGCACGTGACCTGCATCTTCGTCGTGATCGCTGCTACACCACATCGCGGGACACGACCCCTGCCACCGCTTGGGGGCTCACTCACGCATCGCATACCGGAACACACTCAAGCGCCGTCGATCACCACCTGTTCGCTACCCCGCCGACCGTCTGCCTCTCGATGTCTCCGCACCCCGTGCTCAAGGGTGTCCCACAGTGTTGTGCTTCGATGTACGTGACGTGCAGGACTTGTACGCACGGCGGAGGTGCCGGGTACTGCCGGACTTCCGCAGACTTCGGCGGGGGGCATGACCGAGGAAGAGTTCGACGCGTTCTACGCCGCCGCGTTCCCCCGGCTCACCGGGCAGCTCTACGCGTTCACCGGGGACCACGGCGAGGCGCAGGACGTCGTCCAGGAGGCGTTCGTACGCGCCTGGGACCGGCGGCGGGACTTCCTGGCCGACGGGGCTCCGGAGGCGTGGATCCGCACCGTGGCGCTGCGGCTCGCGGTGAGCCGCTGGCGACGGGCGCGGCGCTGGCTGGAGTTGGTGCGCCGCAGTCCCCCGCAGGGGCACACGCCCGGTCCCGGCCCGGAGCGCACCACGCTCGTCGAGGCGCTGCGGACGCTGCCCGAGACACAGCGCACGGCTGTCGTTCTGCACCATCTGTGCGACTTGAGTGTCGAACAGGTAGCCTCCGAAACCGGTGCGCCCGTGGGCACGGTCAAGGCCCGGCTGTCCCGTGGCCGGGCGGCGCTGGCGCGGTGGCTGAGCGAGGCCGACGAACTGGGTGAGAGGGAGGAGGACTGTGTCCGATGAGCCCACACCCCGCGAGGGCGCCGAGCCGGGCGGTTCAGGCTGTTCCGAAGCCGGATCCGACCGCTTCCGACTGGCCGTCGGGCTCCATGAGTCGGCCCGGGTCCACGAGATCCCCCTCCCCGTACCCGGCGCTGAGATCCGCCACCGCGCCGTACGCCGTCGGCGGCGCCGGCACGTCTGGCTGGCGGCGGTCGGCGCCGGTGCCGTGGCCACCATGTCCCTGGTGCTGACCACGGCCGTCACCGGTGGGAAGGCCGGCCGCTCCACTCCGCCCGCCGTGGCGTACGCGGCCCCCCAGCCGCTGCCCGACCGTATCGGGCGCGCGACCGCCACGGTCAACCTCTCCCGGCGCGAACTGACCGTGGCGGGCCGAATCCTGCCCATCTCCTCGGGCACGGCCAAGGCGCCCACCCCGACGGGCCGTATGACGGTCACCGCCAAGTACAAGGTGCGGGTGCTGTCCGCCGATTCGGCCGGCTCCGGGCAGTACGGGGTGAAGACGCCGTGGGTGATCCAGTTGCGCACCCCCCAGAACCGTACGAACTACATCGTCGCCTTCACCCTGGACGAGAAGGCGCCCGGCAACTACGACAGCACGACGGGCTGGATCGGCTTGCGCCGCACCGACGCGGAGTGGCTTTACCGGCGCCTCGACCGGGGCGCGGTGGTGGCGGTGGTGGGGGCGGCGCCGACATCGTCCCGTGCCTCCTGACGCGTCTTCCCGGACCGAGACGGACCCAGAGGGACCCAGAGGGACCCAGAGGGACCGAGAGGGACCGAGAGGGACCGAGAGGGACCGAGAGGGACCGAGAGGGACCGAGACGGACCCAGACGGACCCAGTGGGACCAAGACGGACCCAGGCGGGCCAAGGCGGGCCAAGGCGGTCCGGGTTTCCGGCGTCACGGGCTCGGGGTCGCGTTCCCCTTCTGCCAGGCCCAGGCCGCGATTTCGGGCCAGCCGGTGAAGTACGCGGCCAAGAGCGCCGTTCCGGTGGCGCGGGGCGCCGAGATCTGGGTCGAGGAAACGCTGTCGCCGACATCGGTGGCGGTCCGCCCGGTCGAGCGCTGACCTGCGGCCGAACCGCCGTACATCACTCGTACCGATCTGCCCTGCGCATGCGCACCCATGACGCGTATGACTGGGCATCAGCACCTGTCCGTCATCCGCCTGCCGGTCCGTCATCCGCGTGCCGGTCCTATCGAACTGCCGTCCGCTGGGACGGCAAAAGGGAAGTCCTCATGAGTCCAGTCGTCATCGCCGCCGTGGGAGTCGTCGTACTCCTCGTGGTGCTCGCGCTCGTCGTCGTCACCCGCTACAAGGTGGCCGGCCCGAGCGAGGCCTTCATCGTCACCGGGCGGCGCGGCAAGCAGGCCACCGACCCGTCGACCGGTCGGGTCTTCACCGACAACAGCGGGCAGAAGGTCGTGGTCGGCGGCGGCGTGTTCGTCGTGCCGTTCGTGCAGCAGAAGTTCACCCTCGACCTGTCCTCGCGGCACATCCCCGTCGCCGTGCGCGGAGCGGTCACGCTGCGCGGGGTGAAGGCGAACCTGGAGGGTGTGGCCATCGTCAAGGTGGGCGGTACCGAGGACTCCATCCGCGCCGCCGCGCAGCGGTTCCTGATGCAGCAGGGCGGGATCGTCGGCTTCACCCAGGAGGTGCTCTCCGGCGCGCTGCGTTCCATCGTGGGCCGGATGTCGGTGGAGGACATCATCCGGGACCGGGCCGCGTTCGCCGGGCAGGTGGCGGAGGAGGCCGAGGCGAGTCTGTCCGGACAGGGTCTCGTCCTCGACGCCTTCCAGATCCAGGACATCACTACCGAGGGCTCCTACCTGGAGGACCTGGGCCGTCCGGAGGCCGCGCGGGCCAAGCAGGAGGCCGACATCGCGGAGGCGGTGGCCCGGCGGGCCGCCGAGCAGGCACGGCTGAAGGCGGAGGAGGAGATCGCGATCGCCCAGCGGACCTTCGCCCTCAAGCAGGCCGAGATCAAGGCGGAGACCGACGAGGCCGCGGCGCGTGCCGCCGCCGCCGGCCCGCTGGCCCAGGCGGCGCGGAACCAGGAGGTCCTGACCGAGCAGGAGAAGGTCGCCGAACGGCAGGCCGCACTGACCGACCGCGAACTGGACACCAAGGTCCGCAAGCCCGCCGACGCCGCCCGCTACCAGGCCGAACAGGAGGCCGAGGCACGCCGTATCGCGCTGGTCAAGCAGGCCGAGGCGGAAGCCCAGCGGTCCCGGCTGACCGGTGAGGGGGAGAAGGCACACCGTGCCGCGCTCGCCGACGCGGTCCGTATCGAGGGTGAGGCGGAGGCCGTCGCGATCGGCGCGAAGGGTGCCGCCGAGGCGGAGGCCATGCGGAGGAAGGCGGACGCGTTCGCCCAGTACGGGGACGCGGCCGTGCTCCAGATGCTCGTCGAGGTGCTGCCACAGGTCGTCGCCAAGGCGTCCGAGCCGCTCAGCGCGGTCGACAAGATGACGGTGATCTCGACGGACGGCGCGAGCCAGCTGTCGCGTACCGTCGCGGACAACGTCGCGCAGGGCGTCGAACTCCTCAGCTCCACCACCGGGGTCGACATCGTCGAGCTGCTGAAGGGCATCACCGCGGGTCGCGCGGGCCAGCCGGCCGTACCCGCGGAGGCCAACGGGGAGATAGAGGTGACCGGCTGACACCGCGCGTTAGGCGTACGGGGCGGCCCTGTTCGGGCCGCCCCGCGATCATCGGCTGAGCAACTGACCGGCTGAGCAACAGGCAGGCGACCAGCTACCAGTGAGCAGACCTCAGGGCTCGCCCGGGCCAACTGAGCCGGACAGATGTCCGGCTCACCCCTCCGCCACGTTGCGCCGCATCCTTGGCGATATGCGCTAATTTGGGCCCTGTTTTCCGAATATCGTCTTCGCCTCGCAGGGCGTAGGGCGAAAGGCCCCTACTGCCTGTAGGGCGAAGGGTGGATGATGCCCAAGACCTTGAACATCCCGCTCGTCGGTGCAGAGCGCCGCGGTGCCCTGTCATCGTCGGTCGGCAGGTCCCGGAGTACCAGCGGCGGCCAGGGCTGGCTGGCACTCGGGGCGGGCGCCTTCACGCTGGCTCAACTGGTCCTCGTACGCCCGGATATGGGCCTCGGCTGGGACGAGACGGTGTACGTCAGCCAGGTCAGCTCCCACGCCCCGGCGGCGTACTTCAGTGCACCGCGCGCCCGCGGGGTCACCCTGCTGGTCGCGCCCATCACCTCGTGGTCGTCCTCCACGGAGTTGCTGCGGGTCTACCTGGCGCTGCTGTCCGGCCTCGGACTGTTCCTGGCGCTGCGTGCCTGGCGGGGGTTGTTCCCGATCCGGGTGCTGGGCCTGGCGGGCGCGCTGTTCGCGACGCTGTGGGTGAACCTGTTCTACGGCCCGCAGGCCATGCCCAATTACTGGGTCGCGATCGGCGGTCTGGCATGCGTCGGTTACTTCCTGCACGCCCGCGCGGACCGTGTCGACCGGGCGGCGCTGTGGGGTGTGGGCGTAAGCGCGGCGCTGATCGCCTGGATGCGGCCCATGGACGCCGTCTACGTCACTGCGCCGCTGCTGGCTCTGCTGGTGTGTGTCCGCCGCCGGGGGCGCGGGCGGCTGCTGGCGGCACTTGTCATGGGGCTGATGGCCGGGGCGGTCGAGTGGATCGTCGAGGCGTACGTCAGCTACGGCGGCCTCGGAGAGCGGCTGGCCCGGGCCTCCTGGATCCAGGACGGACTGGGATGGAACTTCGCCGTCGACGACCAGATGCGCGGCCTCGGCGGGAACACCCTGTGCCGTCCGTGCGACGGCCCGATGCCGCCCGTGGTGGTGACGCTCTGGTGGTTCGTTCTCCCTTTGGTCGCCGCCCTCGGACTGGCCGTCGCCGTCCGCGCCCGACGGACGAGCCGCACGCTGCTGCCCCTGGCCTGCGCCGCGACAGCCGGCTTCCCCTATCTGTTCCTGATCGGATACGCCGCACCGCGCTTCCTGCAGCCCTCCTACGCGCTGCTGGCGATCCCCGTGGCCGACGCGCTCATCCACCTGGTCACCACCCCGAACCGGGTACGGCGGAACGTGGTCGTGCCACTGGTCGCGCTCGCTCTCGCCGGGCATCTCGCGGTGCAGTACGTGGTACTGGAGCACGTCGTGGACCGCACCACCACCAACCGCCGCGACTGGTCCCGCACGGCGGGCGAACTGCACCGGCTCGGCGTACGGCCGCCCTGCCTGCTGACGGGGCACGAGTCCATCCCGATCGCCTTCTACACCGGGTGCTCCTCGGGAAACACTGGCGGCAACAACGCCAGCACCACCCCGGCGGCCATCGAACGCACCGCCCGACGGCTCCCGGTCGCCGTCCTCACCCCACTCGGCGGACAACCACCCGCGTACGCCCGGACGTGGGTGCCCCACCGGATCGGGAACCTGCGGATCCACGTAGCACCGGGACATTGAGGAACCCCCCGTGGGGCCTCGGCAGCCGCTCCTCGACGGTGTCGTCCGCAGGTCACTCGTCACCCTGCCGGTCGCGGAAGGGCCTTTCCGGTCGGCGGACCATCAGATTGCGTACATGGCGGGTCAGGGCGGTGGCGGCGGCGGTGAGGAAGACGAAGGTGTAGAGGATCTGCAGGACGGTAATCACCCGTGCCGCCTGTCCCCGCGGGGTGACGTCTCCGTAGCCGACGGTGGCGAGCGTGGTCGTGGTGAAGTACAGGGCGTCCATCCGTGTGGTGAGGCCCATGAACTCGCCGGGTTGCTTGGCGAGGGCGTAGTAGGCGGCTGAGAAGACGAGAACGGACAGGCACATCAGAAGCGGGATGACCAGGCCCGGGCGGGCGCTCGGGCGGTTCATGAGGACGTCCCGGATCTGCCGGAGGAGCAGGAGGGCCACAAGGCTCAGCGCGACGGCGAACAGCGTCCAGCTCAGGACGGGGCGGTGTGGTCCCAGCAGGTCGAGCGGGAGCAGGAAGTACCCGACGACCAGGGCCGCGGCGAGACCGGTCTGGATCAGCCACGTCCGCGCGGCTCGCCATGGTTGACGGGGGCCATGGCCGTCGTCCGGCCGGGCCGTTGGCCCCGTCGCCGCGTCGTCCTCCACAGGTCGCCCCTCGTTTGCCTGTCTTTAGTGAAGGGCCGCTGTGCTGCGCGCGCACGCCGGACCGGATGCCCCGGGCGGCGCTCGGCCGGACGGCTCACCCGGACCGCTCGGCCGAACGGTTCGCCCAAACCGCTCACCCGAACGGCCGCACCCGGATGGCGACGCGCGGGGACGGGGCCGACGCTCGAAACCCCGAGCACGGACTACGCACGGGACGAGGAACGGGAGAACCCCATGGCCAAGGCAATGCAGCAGCCCCGGACCCAGCCCGCCACGTCCACCGGCTGGATGACGGGCGGCGTCGTCTTCGCGGGCGTCCTGATGCTCTGCAACGGCGTCATGGCCGTGCTCCAGGGCATAGCCGCGATCGCCGAGGACGACTGGTACGCCGGTGTCGGCGACTACGCCTACCGGATCGACCTCACCGGGTGGGGCTGGATCCACCTGGTCATCGGCGTCTGCGTCGCGCTCACCGGAGCGGGCGTACTCAGGGGCGCTTCCTGGGCGCGGTACGTCGGCATCCTCTTCGCCTCGCTCAGCCTGGTCGCCCAGTTCCTGTTCCTGCCGTACGCCCCGGTCTGGTCGGTGGTCATGATCGCGATCGACCTTTTCGTGATCTGGGCGCTCGCTGTGTACCGGCCCGGCACGGTCGGCACGGCCGCACGCTGAACCTCATCGGCCGCTGCCGGGATCGGGTCCGGGCACGGTGCCGACCGATGTACGTGACGCGGCTTTCGCCGTGGCGGCGGGTCATGCCCGCCGGCCGGCGGGCGAAGTGCGCGCGTTCGTACGGTCCGTCGGCGACCAGGTGCCGAGGGCGGCCGTGGCCCGGTTCTCGGGCGGGGGCCGGCCCGGTCGGGGATGGCCGTCGACGCTTGGGAGTCAGCGGTCCGAGTAGCTGATGTCCCCGACGGTCCAGGCGCTGATGTCCGCCAGGGCGACGCGGTACATGCCGCCGGTGTCGGGGATGCCGAAGCTGCCCTGAAGGATGCGGGCGACGTGGAAGTGCAGGTGCGTGGGCCGGGCTTCGCGCCGCGGAGGCTTGCCGGTGTCGCCGGAGGGGGAGAACACGGCGGCGAAGAGGCCCAGTTGCTCGGAGTCCCGCAGAACCTCCGCCACACGTTGCTTCCACATGGTCTCGGGGGCCAGCCGTCCGGTGATGACGGCTCCGGGGACCACCACGGTGAGGGACATCTGACTGCTTTGCTCCGACTCAACCTTCTCGGCGATGTCCACGAGCAGGTCATCAGTGTGCGACATGAACGCCGAGAGTACTCCAGCCCAAGAGCCCACGGCGGCGACACCGGAGCGGCGACAGCAGGGCGCCGGGGGCGACGGGGGAGACGGGGCGACGTGGCGTCGTCCGCCTGCTCGGCACCGATCGCCGCGATGAGTGAATGTGGCCGACTGCGGGCCAGGCCGCCAACCGGTTTCTGGCCGCTCCCTGCCCGAGCCCGTGCGGTGACCGGTCACCGGCCTTCGTCCGCTCAGTGCCCGAGCCGGTGGGTGAGCGCTGTGGGTCCCTCGGCGCCCTGGAGACAGCCGTGCCGCGCGTCTGGTCGGTGTGGGCGCGTGTCGCGGGCGAACATCTCGGTCCGGCGATCGTCATGTCTGACGGCAGCCCATGCCGTCATGTCTGACGCATGGGCTCGCTCACACCTCGATTCAGGACCAACGTCACTTCGTCATGCGGGCGGTGGCGCGATGGCGCACTCCTCTTCCGTGAGCGGCTTCGCGTCGCCCGCGGTGCGGCCGCAGACCACGCGTGACGTGGTCGTGCCGTCTTCGGCGCGGCGTACCTCCTTCAAGACGATGCCGTGTCCGCTGCGGTCGCCGTACAGCGGTGTGTGGGTGAAGTCGATGGTGCCGGTGGCCATGCCTTCGAGCTTGACGGTTCTGAGGTTGACCCAGGTGGCAGCGCGGCTTTGGGCGGCGCCGTCGCGGGTGGCCGCCCAGTACAGGGCGCGGGCCGCGTCGTGGGCGAGGGCGGACTGGCCGCCGGCCAGGGCCGGGGTGTCGTACCGAAGGTCCTGGGAGCCGAGGCCCGGCAGGTACTTCGCGGCGTCCTCGTAGAAGGTGGTCCTGGAGGCCGCTTCCTCCAGTTCGGCGAGGCCCGCGTGATAGAGCGTCACCTTGGGCGCGACCGCGTCCTTGCCGCGGGCGAAGGTGGCCTTGGAGAGGTCGTCGCCGGTGAGGACGGCGATGTGCTTGCCCGCGCAGCCCGGTGTGGTGCCGAGCTGAGCCATAAAAGGGTCGACGTCTTCGACCCGGCCGGCGAAGTAGATCACGGACGGAACGTTCTTCCCGTGGCAGATCGCGTCGGTGTGCAGGCGGAGTTCGGGCTTGCCGCCGCGCAGTGCGTACCGGCGCTGTGGCAGCGGGGTGAAGCCCTGATGGTCGAGCATCCGCTGTCCGTAGCGGGCCTGTTCGTCGGTGTACCGATCGTCGGTCTTGGCCGTGTTGCGGGCCAGGACCAGGGCGTACTGCCTCCCGTCCCGGGTACGCAACTGCCCGGCGATCAGACCGAGCTGCTCGCTCTGCCATTTGTCCGGGGCGGCCAGGCTGAACCAGTTGGCGTACTGGCGGGGCAGGTAGGTGGCGGAGTTGGTGCCGGAGACAATGGGCAGCCCGGCCTCCATGAGGATCCGCGTGGTTCTCCCGCTCGACTTCAGGTCGCGCCCCGTACCGACGACGCCGATCACGGTCGGGTCCTGGGCGGCGTAGGCCGCGATGGTGCGGGCCATGTCGGCCTGGTGGTTCAGGTCCACGCCGCCGTTGGCGACCGCCACGCGCAGCTTCACCGGGAAGGTGTCGTTGATGACGGCCTGCGCCAGGTACACGCCCGCAAGCTCCTCGATGCCCTTCACAGGTGAAGAGCCGCCCTCGGGGTCCGCGCTGAGTGGGCCGGCGTAGACGAGGGTGACGTGGTTGTCGGGGTGCCTGTCGAGGACGTCCCGGTTCTCGTCGGCGATGCGCTGTTCCAGGTCGGCCACGCTCCAGGAGGCTGCGTCGGCACCGAGCGGCGTCTGGGCGTCGCCGCCGTCCGATGCGGTGGCCGGAAGCCAGTCCGCGAACCGCACGTCGCCTGTGGCGATGCCTATGCACTCGGTTCCGCCGCCCGGCGCCGGCATGCGCTCGGTGTCCCGGTTCGCGGTCAGCAGCGACGCCGAGCAGTACCGGTCGTGCAGCGCGGCGGCCCGCATGGCGATGCCGCCGGCCAGTAGGGCGATCACCAGGGCCAGTGTGTGCAGCGCCCACACCAGGCGGGCCGGCGTCGGGCGGGCGGACGCCCTGACGTGGTCCGCGTTGGTGACGGGATCCAACTGGTCGTGCGGTACGGGGATCTTCATCACCCAGGGCAGGACGGCCCGCTGGTGGCTGGGGGACTGCTCGGCGCGCAGGTTCCTCGCCCATTCCCGGTACCAGTTGGGCAGCCGGTCCTGGAACCTCGGCTGGGAGGGCGGTTCGGCGGTGTGCGGGGCCTGGTCCACGCTGCGGTCCAGCCGCGGTATGTCCGCCTCGCCCACCGAGGCGACCACCAGGAGGGGGTCGAGTTCGCTGCGGCGGCTGCGTACGTCGCTGATGGCCCGGATCAGTTCTATGCCGCCGTTGTCCGCGTTGGCGCGGGGCAGGAACAGCATGGGCGGACGTGGTCGCTTGAAACCGCGCAGGTCCCAGCTCCAGCGGCGGTGGTTGTCCCGCAGGTCCTCGCGCAGGGCCAGCACGCACAGCTGGAGAGGGAAGTCGCCGCCCACCTTGAGCGCCTCGGCCACGTCGTACGCGCGGGCCGCGATCGCCTTCCAGGAGCGGACCGGGCGCAGCGGCGAAACCTCGGTCGGGTCCTCCCTGCCGACATCAGCGGTTCTGAGGAAGGTCGTGGTCATGAACCAGCGGCTCTCCCGGCGCAGCCACAGGAAGATCGGCGCCCGCCCCGGCAGGACGTAGTTGAGGATCGTCAGCAGGAGCAGGAAGCCGACACCGGACGCCACCGCCAGATACCACGTGCTGCGCGCGAGGAGCGCGGCGAGCCCGGTCACCAGACTCGCCGGGAGGACATGTGCCATGTCGAACAGGGGAAGCCCCCAGTGCCAGCGGGACGTGCGCTGCGGCCGCCAGCGCTGTTCGGCCAGCCTGTCCAGCAGATCCTGACGCGGTCCCCGGCTGCTGGAGCCGGCGGCCGGCCAGGCGTCGCCCAGTCCGCCGACGGCGTCCTCGATGGCGTGCACAAGCCGCAGCCGGGGGAACGCGTACCGCCGGTAGACCGCGTGGGCGCCACCCCATTTCCGCGAATCGCTCAGTGCTCGCACCAGAGCGGCGCCCCGACGCACCTCCGTCGGGTCGTCCTGGGTGTCCGACCGGCCGTCCTGCGGATCCGGGACCAGGGCGCAGCGCGTACCGTGCGCCTCCTGCCCGTCGTACAGCTGCCGGACCAGGTCCGCGACCTTGTCGTTGTCGCCGGTGTCCTGGGCGTGCAGCACGAACACGGGCATGGGCGGGTCGCTCGTGCGGAATTCCTGGATGAGACCTTCGAGTTGATTCTGGATATCGATGCCCGCGGGGCTTTCCGGTCCTTCGGGATGCCCCCCCGTGCACTTCGGCAGCCCCCCGCGCGCTCTCCCCACCATGCCCAACCCCCGTTCGCTCCATGTGAGTTATGAGGCTAGCGTGTTTGGTTGAAGCGGGAATGGTCTCGGGAGCCGAGCAGGAACGCAATGGCGAACGCGGAATGCTGAAGACGCTCTCACAACGGTGAACCGAACCCTCGTCTGCCTGCCCCGGCCCGGACGGACAGCGGCACACCGTGCCGGAGCGTTTCGACACCAGGACCGACGCGGCGGTCCCGTCTCCTGCCTGATCTCCGTCCGCTGCCGCAGAAGTACTACGTCGGCGGACTGATCGGCACTCTGGGGAGGTGAGCTGCCGGCCTCGTACTCCTCGGCCATGGACGCGTGCGGGCGGAGCCCGGGTGTTCTTCAAGGCCACCTCCGGCGTGGCCGACTACCGGGCGCACGCACCGCAGAGCCGGAACCGACCCGCCACGGTTTCGGGCTGCTGGGGGTGCGTGAACAAGTGGAGTTGGCGAGTGGCAGGATGACCCTAGGCCCCCTACCGGGGGAGGCTTCCTGGTCACCGCGAGCCTGCCGAGGTACCCGTCATGATCCGAGTCGTGCCGCTGGACGACGAGCCGCTGGTACGGGGCTGCGGATGATCCTGGGAAGCCACGGGACCGCCGAGGTCGTGGCGGAGGACGGTGACGGCACCCGCGCCGTAGAACTGGTCCTCTTTTCTCCCGCATGCGCCTTCTTCCTGATGTTCGCCTGCAGCTTCCTGTACGACCGAAGACTCGTGCGCAACGGCGTCTACCTCTTCTTCGCGCTACTCTTCCTGTCCTTGCCGCTGCTGGACAAACTGGCGTCGGTGTCCGAGACGGCGGCCGCGATCCTGATAGGGGTTCTCTTTCTCCTTCCCCTGATGATTTTGGTGCTCGCGGTTTTCCTGATCGCCAACGGAATGACGATGATGCGCCGTGAAGGCAGACGTCCGGCGAATCTCCTGTCGCTGGCGGCAGGCGTCGGCATCATCCTGTTCATTGTGCTGAAATCGCTCGCCTACCAGACCCAATGGAAGCTGCTGGAAGTCGTGATGAATACGGCGACTGGCGTCCTCGGTTATGTCTCACTGCTCTTCGTGTGCTTCCTGCTCTACTCTTTCGTCTACGGCAGGATCCGGCACCGGCGTGCCGTCGATTTCATCATCGTGCTCGGTTCGGGACTGGTCGGAGGCTCGAGGGTCCCGCCGCTGCTGGCCGGCCGGCTGGACCGGGGACGCGCCGCCTTCGACGCCGAACGGGCCAAGGGCCGGGACCCGATGCTGCTGACGTCCGGTGGCCAGGGGCCGGACGAGGACCTCCCCGAAGCGCGGGCGATGGCCGACCACCTGATCGCAGGCGGCGTACCGGCCGACCGGATCCTGGTCGAGGACCGGTCCCGCACGACCCGGGAGAACCTGCGTTTCAGCAAGGCGCTGATGGAGGACCGCACACCGGGCTACCGGGCCCTGGTGGTGACCAACAATTTCCACGTCCTGCGCGCCGCGCAGATGGCGCGCAGGGAGAAGGTCGACGCACAGGTCATCGGCTCGCCGACGGCCCGCTACTTCTGGCCGAGCGCGACGATCCGCGAATTCGTGGCCATCTTCCTGTCGCACCGGGTGCTGAATCTCGGCATCTGCGCGCTGCTGATCGTCGTCGGCGTGCTTCCCTCCCGGTAATCCATTTTTCGTGCGCCGATGCCGACCAGGGATCCGGCGCTGAGAGGAATCCACTCATGAGTGCAAGAGTGGAGCCGGCCATGTGGGCCGCTCTGCTGATGTTCGTGGCCGCCTTCGTGCTGTTCGTCCCCTATATCGCAGTGCAGTACCGGCGACGTGGCGAACTGGGCATGGGCAACGCGGCGTTGGCGTTCACCGGACCTTGCTACGGCCTGGCGCTGTTCTTCTACGTGTTCTCCCCGTTCCCGCCCGTGGTGACCAATTTCTGTGCCGTCATCGGTATCCACCGACCGCAGTTGATTCCGTTCAACTTTCTGCACGACATGCAAAAGTCCGCCACCGGCAACGGTCTTGCGGCAACGCTGCACAACCCGGCGCTGACGCAAGTACTGCTGAACGTGGCGCTTTTCATACCCTTGGGCATGTTGGTCCGGCACATGTTCCGGCGCAGCGTGCCGGTCACCGCGGCCATCGGCCTGGGCGTGTCACTGCTGATCGAGGTGACACAACTGACCGGGGACTGGTTCATCTACCCGTGCGCGTACCGGCTGTTCGATGTGGACGACCTGCTCGCGAACGGCCTGGGAGGCTTGGTCGGCGCGCTGGCCGCCCCGCTGCTGCATGCCGTACCAGGTCAGCGGATCGACGCCGAGCCGGGAGAGCCGCGCCCGGTCACCTGGCGCAGGCGGCTGCTGGCGTGCGTGTGCGATCTGATGGCCTTCGGGTTCCTCTATGTGCCGTCGGTCGCCGCCTTTGCGGTGCTGCTGTGGATCTGGCAGGGGGGTTTGTCCGCGGGTAATGGTCCTCCGTACACGGCTCTCTTCGACTATTCAACCGTCCAGCTCTACGGGTTCTGGCTGACGTGGTTCGTGCTCGCGGTCGGATTCCCCCTGGCAGGCAGTGGGGCCGGTCTCGGGCAGCGCATCGTCCGGTTGCAGGCGGTCACTGCTGACGGCCGCCGACCGGATGTGAAGGCGAGACTGGTGCGCAGCCTGACGGGTATCGGCGGCTGGCTGCTCCTGTACCACTTCGATCGGTTCGGCTTGGCCGGTGTCCTGGCAGTGGTCTCGCTCTTCGGGCTGTTCACCACGTCGCAGCACCGCGGCTTTTCCTACGTCTGCGCGCGAGTGACGATGACGGATTCCCGTGTGCGGAGCGGACAAGGGCAAGGCGCGTCGCCCGAGCCTGTTCACTGACTCGCCCCCGCCGGGACGTACCTCCTCCACCGGCGCCAGGGCACCGCGCCCTGGCGCCAGCCGCATGCCGACACGCGTGCGAGCGCGGCGTGCACTCCGCCTCGCCCCATCCGCACTCCGCCATGGAGACCCTGACGGCGCCGATGTCACGGACCTCGCCGGCCCTCGTCGAAAGAGTCCAGCACCGGCCGGTGGGCGAAACCCACCTGCACCGCTCCGATAGCATCTTCGAACTCACGACGAACGCCCCCATCGCCCTTCCTGCACCGGAAAACCATGCCATCCAGCACCGTAAGTAACCTAATTTAACCAATGCCTAACAAATCGGCCAAAGAATTGATACCTATAGCACGGTTGTTTTCGCGAATAAACTGCAGAATTGCGTTCTCCGTGTGGCGTCAACCACGGGCGATACTGTGGGGCACGGCGGGTGTGGCGGTTCTCGGATTCCTCATCGCGCTGGAGATCGTCGCGCGTCGCTACGACCAGCCGGGGCCGATCACCGGCCAGGCACGCGAGGTGATATTCCCGCCCAGATCAGGTTTCCTGCTGTACGCCAGTATGGCGTTGATGATGGTGGTTCTCACCCGGAGGCAACGGTTCATCGCGGCCGGTGCCGCAATCGGCATCGATGTCGCCTTCGTGCTGGTGCGGTGGGCGGTCGGTGCCAAGGTGACCGACGGCCACCCCTTCGGCAACGGCGCTCTGTGGGTGATATTGGGCTGTGCGGTCATCGCTGTCACGCGCCGCTCCGGCGGGGAACGTGTCCTGATGCTGAAGGGCGTCGGACTGGCCCTGCTGCTGGTGGCCGGCCGCAAGACCGGCGATGCCTGGCTACTGATCACGTCGAAGACCCGCCCGGCGGTGCTCGATCAGTACGTGGCAACCGCCGATCACGCGCTGGGCGATCCGTCCTGGCTGGTGGGCCGGATCCTCACGGCCACCGGCCCGATCGGCGCCCATGCTCTCAACTACGTCTACGCTCAGCTTGCGGTGGCCGCGGTCGTCGTCGCGCTGTACCAGTTGCGCAACGTGGCGGTCGAGCGCCGCTTTCCGGGCCATCACCTGGTGCGTACCTTTCTGGTGATCGGCCTTCTCGGGCCGGTCATCTACATGATCTTCCCGGTGGTGGGACCGATCTACGCCTACGGCGCCGGCACCGAGCACTGGGCGTCGGCCCACCTGTGGCCGGAAACGAGGTCCACCGAGCAGTGGGCGGTGGCCAACCTCTGGCCGGACACGGCGTCGCCGATCAAGATCCCGCACCAGATGCCATTCGACGAGATCACCCCACGCAACTGCATGCCCAGCCTGCACACAGCGTGGGCAACCGCGATCTTCATGCATTCCCGGAAGGGCCCGCGGATTCTGCAATTCGCGGGTACGTTCTGGCTGATTGCCACGCTCGTCGCCACACTGGGATTCGGCTACCACTACGGCGCGGATCTCGTTGCCGGGGTGGTATTTGCGGTCACGATCGAGGCAGCTCTGCGCTCGATCGACCGAGGCTGGGATCGATCAGGAATCCAGCTGGTCGCTTACGGCGCAACGGTCTTCGCCGCGCTCTTGGTGTCATATCGCTATCTGCCGATGGAGATGACCCGATATCCGTGGGTGTTTGGACCAGTTCTCCTTCTGGCGATGACGTCAGTGGTCCACGGCTACGTACGGACCACCACACTGTGGGAACCGAAGGCCGCGCCGGCGCGGCAGCCGGAACCGCAACCCGACACCCGGACCTGTCAGGCGCGGTCGTAGGCGCGGTCGTCGACGGGCACCCGGTCGAAGAGCGCGCGCGTAAAGGGCAGGCTGTAGGCATGACGTCCTCTCGGAGTCGCCCCCCTGCGCCGACGGCTGCGGGTCCGCCGGCGCGCCTGGGGGATCACGGGCCGGGAGTTCCCTTCGAGCGTCGCAGGTGGTGGGCCATACCTCTTCGGTCGACGTCGTGTGCCGCTCGGCTCGCTTCACCGTGAGGGCTCGCTCCCCTCCCTGGCAGGGCCGAGGCGCGCCGGGGGCACTGTGCAGACGAACTTGCCGTGCAGCAGGTAGGGCAGCGGGTGGGACAGGGTGACCCGGGCGTGTTCCTTCCCGAACTCGGCGGCGTCCAGGACGCTGAGGAAGGTCCGGTCCCGACCCGCGTCGTACACCTGGCACAGCAGCCAGCCCGAGTCCTCCCGGGTGCCGCGGGGGTCGGGGACGAACACCGGCTCGCACACCACGTGGCCCTCGCCGTAGTCGTGGATGTCCCAGGAGCCCAACTCGGTGTCCGCCTTGACGACCCGGCTGGAGCCGGCGATGCTTCGCGCGGTGGCGAAGGCGTAGACGTAGCGGGTCGGCAGGCCCTCGCGCGCGTCGCTGGAAAACGGCGTCTCGCAGTCGAAGGGGACCAGTTCCCGGCTGCTGTAGCGGCCGTCGGCGGTCAGCCGGACGCGGTGCAGGCGGTTGGTGAAGCCCGGGTGGCCCCAGTTGTGGTGCAGGGAGGCCGTGAAGCCGCGGATGCAGGAGTCGTCGGAGTGGATGTTCATGTCCAGCACGACGTCGTCGCCGTCGTCGAAGGCGTTGGCCACGTGGACCGGGTAGCAGGCGGGGGCCTCGTACGTACGGGTGGTCCAGGTCCGTCGGTCGATGACGCAGAACCGTGTCGGCTCCTTCGGGCGCCAGCGGAAGACGTCGTTCATCGCAGTGAAGCCGAGGGTGGCGCCGATCAGGGCCGGATAACATGGGGCAGCTTGATCAGGCGTGAACCGCGGCCGGTGCCGTGCGGGCCGACCGACCACAGCCGCACGCCGGTGGGGAAGGTGCAGATCTCCAGGAAGCATCGCTCGCCGCTGCCCGGATCCAGGTGGCTCTCCCCGACGAGGTACAGCTGCCGTTTCGGCAGCGCGCCGCCGAAGTCGTCCCGGCCCAGTGGGGCGAGGGTGCGCGGGTCCAGAGCGAAGGGCGCCCCCGCCCCGCCGAGCAGCAGCAGCCGGTCGCCGATCACGCAGGGCACGTGGTTGGGGGAGTCCTTGACCGTCTCCCATCCCGCCTGCGGCGGAAGGATGCCAGGGGCGAAGGAGGCCACCATCCCGCGCAGGCCGGTGAACAGCCGGGTGGGCAGACGCCGGTCGGCGAGTGTGCTGAAGGTGGCGCCGATCAACCGTCCCGCGGCCTGTTCGCGGCGGCGCACGGGGGTGCGGACGAGGTCGCCGCGGAAGGAGACACCGGAGTCGGTGAAGGTGTACGCGGCGACGAACCCGTCGGCGTCGGCGAAGGCGTTGGCCAGCGGCGTGCCGTACGAGCGACCGCCCGCCGACTTGGGTCGGTCCGCGACCTGGAGGGTCTCGTCCATCACCCGCTCGTAGCGCATGCCCTCCAGGACGATGCGCGAGCCGTACTCGTAGGCGTTGACCGTGTGCAGGATGAAGCAGGGGTCGATGCTGAACCAGCGGACGTCCGCGCCGGTGCCGTTACGGGGCAGCACCCCGAAGCGGGCCGGGTAGTCCGGGTCCCAGTTGTAGACGGCTCCCCTGACGACCCGTAGCGGGCTGGAGAACCGTGCGGGCATGTCGAAGAGGATCACGTAGTTCTGGGTCAGCGCCATGTCGTGCATGATCGGCGTGGCCGGCACCGGGACCGGGACCACTTTGCGCACCCGTGCGCCGGGGCCCAGGACGACGTACTGGACGTGCCGGCGGAACGGCTTGTAGGCGATGGCGTGCAGTTCGCCGGTGGCCGGGTCGTACTTGGGGTGCGCGGAGAAACCGCCGGGCAGGGTGCCGTCGAAGTCGGTGTAGCGCAGGGTGTCCAGTTCAAAGCTGAGCTCGGCCGGGGCGCAGCCGGCCTCGACCAGCGCCAGGGTCAGTCCGGCGTGGCCGACCACATGGGTGTTGACCGCGTCGAGGACATTGTGTCGGGGACCCGGCGCCTTGGCCTCGCCCAGGGCACGGCTGACGCCCCGGGAGCGTACCCACCGGTTGCGGTACCACTCGGCGCGGCCGTCGCGCAGGCGTACGCCGTGCACCATGCCGTCGGCCAGGAACGCCTTGTAGCCGCGGGACCTGGGAGGGCGGACGGGGTTCGGTCCGATCTGCGAGCCGGAATGGCCTCCTTCAACCCGATGCCCGGCATCGTCGAGGCGTCGGACGTGGCGGCGGCGGTCGCCTTCCTCGCCTCCGACGACGCCCGGTTCATCACCGGGGTCACCCTGCCGGTCGACGGCGGATACACCGCGTGAGCTCTCCCGTGTGCGGCGGTGTGCGACGCTCGAAGCGCACGCCCTTGCAGGCGAGGCACGTGCGCGACTTCGGCTGATGGGCGCGCTGAGGGCCGGAGGATGAGGGTGGCACCGCGTGCAGCACGTCATCGGCGTTCGTTGAAGCGTCGTTTCCTCGCCGGGGCTTCTGCAACTCCGGCGGCCGGGCTTGCGGTCACCGCGACGATGGCCGTCAACGCCGAGGCGGCGTGGACGTCGGCATCTCGGATGGCCGGGTGCTGCAGGTCGACGCCCGCCCGAGCTCCCGGTTCACGGTGATCTGGCAGCAGGAGTCGTTCCCGTACACGATCAAGTCCGACACCGGTCCCTGACCGGCATCAACTGCCCCGCCGTGCCCCGTCTGGCGGTTTGCTCACCCACCCACCGGTCCAGGTGCGTCACCGGGGTGACCCGGTCCGGTTGGGCCTGATGACCACCAACTCCTGTGCAGGGCACGGACGTTAAGGCATCATGCTGGCATGGCGACGTTTAACCAGGGCAACCAGACGGTGCACGGCAACCAGTACATGGGTGACACCATCAACGTCACTCACGGGGAGCGCAGCCCCATCGACGCCCGGACGGTGGCGAGGGCGTTCGACCGGGCGCTGGCCGCGGTGCAGGAGCTGGAGGTTCCCGCCGCCACCCGCGAGCAGGTGACCGCGGAGCTGACCGCAGCGCGCGGAGAGCTGGAGGCCGGGGACACCGGCGCTGCACGGGGCCGCCTGGCCGGGCTCCTCACCATGGGTGGCACAGTCGCAGAGATGGTGAACAACCTTGCTGGTGCTGTGAGGGTGTTCCTCGGTGGGTAACCCGTATGACCGTGACCGCGAGGGCTCCAGAGGCAACCAGGGGCGGGGGGCAGACTTCAACCAGCAGGGTCAGCAGGTCAACGGCCCCCAGTACAACGCCGATCAAATCAACATCGGCGAATCCATCTCTCCGGATGACATTGCCGAAGGGCTGAGGCGAGACCGTGAGCGCACGCTAAGAGAAAGGGAGAGCGCCGCCCAGATCCAGCGTGAACGTGCCGCCCAGATCCAGCGTGAATGGGACCAGCGTAGACGGGAAGAGAACGACCTCAAGCTCTACGGTTACCGGCACTACACCCGGGACAGGAACACGTGGTTGCAGAGTCTTCCCCCTCGGGAAAGGCGAAACGAGCGACGGCGCCAGAGTGCCCGAACCAAGCACGGAACGCCGCCGTGGCGTCACCATCAGCGAATTCTGCGTGCTGGAAATCTCCCCACTGATACGAGTCCCGCCGACCCTCGGTACCTTCAGGCGAAGAGGGGAGTTGAGCGTACGGAGGAAAAGCGCGAGCTGCACTACGTCACTGCAACCTTTGCCATCATGCTCGCGCTGACTCTGATCGCCATAGTGGACGGTGCCCTCTGGCTGGCTGTGATCTGGGGATCCGTAATGATCAGTGGACTGGTGTTCGGCTACGTCAAGCGCAGGGCTTCGCCGTAGTCGGGTGATGTCCGGTTGATCATGTGAGTCCGAGCGTGGTCAGTACCCACGCGATCGGCGGAGCGGCTGCGGGCTGGACTTGCGCAGAAGCGGCCAGTCGGTCAGCGGGCCGTCGGCTGGGGATCGGACACCTGGGCGAGCACATGGTCGACCAGGCTCAGCAGTACGTCCCGGCAGGCGCCGCGCTCCCGGGCGTCGAAAATGCGTACCGGCGACGTCGGAGGGAGGGCGAGAGCACTGCGGATCTGTTCGACGCCGTAGTGCGGTCGGCCTTCGAAGCGGTTGACGGCCACGACGAAGGGGATGTTGCGTTTCTCGAAGAAGTCGATGGCGGCGAAGCTCGACTCCAGGCGCCCGGTGTCCACCAGCACCACCCCACCGAGGGCCCCGACCGCCAGGTCGTTCCACATGAACCAGAAGCGCTGCTGGCCGGGTGTACCGAACAGGTAGAGCACCAGGTCGGGGGTGAGCGTGATGCGGCCGAAGTCCAGGGCGACGGTCGTGGTCGTCTTGGCTTCCACACCGATCACGTCGTCCACCCCGACCCCCGCGGCGGTCAGTCGTTCCTCCGTACGCAGCGGAGTGATCTCACTGATGGCGGTCACCATGGTGGTCTTGCCGACGCCGAACCCGCCGGATATCAGGATTTTGACAGCCTCGGGAGCGTTGTCAGAGCCGGGCAAGGCCGTTCCTCACTTTCTGCAGCAGGGCGATCTGTGGGCTTTCGGCCACGTGGATGGGTGGGCGGGCGAGGATCCTGCCTTGTTCCAGCAGGTCCGAGAGCAGGATGGTCGTCACGGAGACCGGCAGGTCCAGGTAGGCGGAGATCTCGGCGGCAGCCAGTGGCTGCGCACACATGCGCAGGATGCGCAGGTGCTCCGGCTGTAGGCCGTGGCCGACGGACGGCAGGGGCAGATCGACCGTCGTCACCAGAGTGATGAGCGTGAAGACGTCCTGGCTGGGCTGGGTACGGCCGCCGGTCAGCGTGAACGCCCGTACCATCCTCCACTCAGTGCCCCCCTCGGGCTGAGCCCAGGACTGCTGAGGGCCGCCGTTCACCGCTCGAAACCGTGCACGTCGGGCGGGGTTGAGAACTCGGCACGGGGGGCCGCACTGAGGTGCTCCCCGACCTTCTTCAACAGCATGTTCATCTCGAACGCCACCACGCCGACATCGGCCTGTGCCTCGGTCAGCACAGCGAGGTGCGCGCCTGCGCCGGCCGACGTGAGGACGAGGAAGCCATTCCGCATCTCGAGCAGCGACTGGACGACCGACCCACCGTCGAAGTCGGCGCAGACGCCCCGGCCCAGGCTCATCAGCCCCGACACGGTCGCGGCCAGCCGCTCGGCCTCGGGTCTGGGGAAGGCCGCGGACTTACTGACCACCAGACCGTCCTCGGACACCACGACGGCGAATCTCACACCGGTCACCTGCTGTACAAGGCCGGTCAGCAGGAAGTCGAGGTTGTTGGAGGTGGCGGGGGCGCGGTGCGGGTGAACGGTCATCGGGGAGCCTTCGTCGTTGTGGAGGAATTGCGGTCGGGGGCGGGGCGTGCCCCGAAGTCACGGGCGTGCTCGGTGCCGCGCTGGAAGGCGGACATCGTCCTGGCGACCTGCTCCGCCTGCGGCAGCGGATCCGGGTCTGCCGGGAAGGGGCCGGCAGGGGGCGGGTCACGGCGCAACTCCTCGGCCAGGCTCGCCTGGGGGACGCGCTGCGGCAGGGGCAGAGTGCCGTGGACGGTGAAGGAGGCCGCCGGGGGCGTGGTCGCCGTAGGCCCCGCCACCAGGACGCTGCTCGAAACCGGTGTGGTGACCGGACGGCGCAGGGGGGTGAACACGGAGGGGCGCTCCGACGCCGGCTGCTCGTCGTGGTGGGGAGCGCGGTGGGCGTCCGGCTGCCCAGCCGTGCCGACGAGGGCTGCCGTATGCCGGGTGTCCGCCACGAGCGTCGCCGGAACATCAGGGTCCATCGGGAAATTCGGGACCATCGAGGATTCCTCGATCAGAAGTGCCGAGGGGATCAGGACCACCGCCGAGGTGCCGCCGAACGGCGAGGAGCGCAGCGTGACCCGGATGCCGTGCTGGGCGGCCAGCCGGGCGACCACGAAGAGGCCGAGGCGGGCGTCGTCGGCGAGGGCCAGGACGTCGAACTGCGGGGGCTGCGAGAGTCTCCGGTTGACCTCGGCGTACTCCTCCTCCCTCATGCCGAGCCCGCGGTCCTCGATCTCGACGGCGAGCCCCTTGCCGACGTACTCCGTCCGGACCAACACCGGGCAGACGGGCGGCGAGTAGCTGGTGGCGTTCTCCATGAGTTCCGCCAGCAGGTGGATCAGGTCGGCCAGGGCGTGCGCGGCCAGCTTCAGCTGCTCGTCGGCTTGCACAGTGATGCGCTGGTAGTCGGCGACCTCCCCGACGGCGCCGCGTATGACGTCGATGACGGTGACCGGCTGGGTCCAGCGGCGTCCGGGCTGCCCCCCGCTGATGATCACGAGGTTCTCCTCATAGCGGCGTATCTGGCTTGCCTGGGAGTCCAGCTCGTAGAGCCCCTTCAACACGTCGGGCTCCTGGTGCTTGCGCTCCATGGTGTCCAGCAGGCTCAGCTGGCGGTTCACCAGGTTCTGGGTGTGCCGGGCGACGCCCAGGATGGCCTTCTGGAAACCGCGGCGGGCGTCGGCCAGACTCACGGCGCTGCGCAGCGCGGTGCGCTGGGCGGAATTGAAGGCGTGAGCGACCCTGCCGAGCTCGTCGTCGCCGTAGTCGAGGTCCGGCGCTTCCGACTCGACGTCGACGCTCTCCCCGCGGTTGAGCCGGTCGATCAGGCCGGGCAGTCGGGTGTCGGCCAGCTCCAGGGTGGCACTGTGCAGGCCGGCCAGGCGCTGCATCAGGGAGCGGGTGAGCCGCCAGGACAGCAGAGCCACCACGATGACGGCGGCGAGCCCCGTCCCGCTGGTGAGGAGACCCTGCCACAGCAGCGAATCGGCTCGGGCCCGGCTCTGGGTGATGAGGGCGATGATGGGGTCGGCTGTGATCTTTCGCATCTTCGGGAAAATTTCGGCCATGGTGCCGGGCCACTGCCGGGCGGCCGCGGGCAGGGAGGCGCTGTCGCCGTACCGCCGGGCGATGACGGCGTCCTCGATCTTCTCCATGGTCTTCCACGCCTGGCTGCCGGTGAGCTGCTTCACCTCCGCCAGGTGCTGGGCATCCAGCTGGTTGGACAGGGTCGCCATCAGGTGGCGACGGGCACCTACCGCGTGGACGAAGGCGGCTCGCTCCTGGGAACCCAGCTGTCCGCTTGCGACGGCGGGTGCCAGCGTGGTGTCCTCCAACAGCAGCTGCGTACGGGCGCCGATCAGGGTCGTGATCGGGATGGTCGCGATCACCAAGGACGCGTCGTTCATCCGGCCGGCTTCGGCGGTGCCGACGATCTCGGCGTTGATAACGCGGGTGAACGCCGCGGTGGCCGTCCGGACGTCGGTGGACCGGCTGTCGATCCGAGCGCGCAAATTGGTCAGGTCCAGTGCTCGCATGGCGTCCGCGACAGGCTGGTACGCCGCCTTCAACTTCTGTGGGGCGTCCTTCAGCGTGGTGGGAAGCCCTGCTATCTCGGCCACGGCTATGTCTGTTGTGCGGCGCTGCGCCTCCAGTTCGCTGTGCGAGGCGTCCGGGTCGGCCAGCCAGACCGCACTGAGCGTCCGTTCCTGGGACGCGGCGTCGATCATGTCGCTGAACGGTTTGGTGACCACCATGTTGGTGGCGAATTCGGCGCGCAGGCTGAAGCCCTGTGACAGCACGCGGGCACTGGTGTTGGCCCAGAGGCCGCCGAGGGCCAGGCTCGGAACCAGGGCGAGCAGTAGTAGCGAGGTGCGTATGGACCGGAAGCGCTGCAGGGCAGGAGTCCGTGACGGCATCGGGCGTCCTTGGGTGAATGGGGGCGAGCGCGACAACCGGATCTATGCATTCCGCTTCGTGCGCAGTGCCGCGGATCTTAGTTGACGTCTTGTAGAAGAGTCAGCAAGGCCCGCACATTTCCTGATTTCAGGATGATCACGATCATTTACGACGCCCGACTGCGTGGCGCGCGCCCGCTGTGAGAAGCGGCATAAGAACAGGTCAGGGGCGCCTTGCAACGGTGGTCGAGAGGCGCGGCCGGTGGGACCCGGAGCCGCTCCAGGAACTGTCGCACGGTGAAGTCCTCGCTGCCGGGCTCTCGCAGCAGCGGGCCTGCTGGTCATGTCCCCGCTCCTGCTGGCCGAACTGGATCACGTCGCCACGCGTGAGCACGACAAAGAAGCCGCCCTCAGTGCGGTCGACGACCTGCGGCGCTGGATGAGCCGAGGACGTGTCGTCATGCCGGAGATCACGGAGGACCACCTGGGCGCCGCCCAGTCTGTCCGCGTCCGCTACAGCGCGCTGGACCTCGACCTAGCCGAAGCGGTGAACGTGGCGCTTGCGGCCGACTACGACACGGATGCGATTCTCACCCTCGACCGACCGACTTCCGGGCCGTACGCCCGTTGGGTCGCTACAAGGCGTTCCAAGTACTCCCCGACGACCTCCCGCTCTGATCCCGGACCCTCCACAGTCAAGTGCCCTCACCCGCAAGGGACTTGTGTCCGCCCGCGGCGAGGAGCGGTGCGGGGTGGGTGACCGGGAACGGCGGGCTTGAGGGCTTGCACCTACCGCCTACCGCCCGCCTCTGCGAAAGCGCAGGTCGGCGCCGTGCTGGGAAGTGAGCGGCCTGCCGCCTCAAGGCGCTCGTGCCCTCGCGTGCCCGATGTTCGGGTGCAGGGGTGCTCGTGGAACGCGGCAACGGCTCACCAACAAACAAGCCACAGGCCGCTGACAGCTCCACCCACTCGCCCGCCGTTATGGGGCACTCGGGAAGTAGGACCGCGAACGGCTGGCGCGTCAACCTGCCGCATCGACCGAGCGGAAGACGCGGTCGAGATGGTTGTCCAAGATCGCGGTGGCGGACTCGGGGCTGCGTTGACCGACGAGGATGCTGGTGCCGAGCCCCGCGGACATCGCGAGCAGGCCGGCCGCCGTCAACTGCGTGTCCACACCGGGCTGCAGCAGATCCGCGACCTGCGCCTGCCGGAGGATGTCGGTC
>CAMLJW010000014.1 GCA_946480485.1 uncultured Streptomyces sp.
TCGACGTGCGTATCACCAACGACATCCGCCGGCTCTGGCGCCACGACCTCCTCGACCTTCGCCGCACGGACGTGGCGGTCACGTCGGCGTTCGCGTCCGTCGACGGACCCGCCGCCTGGCTGAGCGACCGCGGCTACCGCACCGCGCACTTCGCCTTCGAGGAACTCGCCGTCCTCGTCCGCGACGGTCTACGCGGGCATGTGCTGCCCGGCGCCACCCCTGTGCTGGCGGCGGCACTGACGGAGAGTGCGGGGGGTACCGGGGGCGCGGGCGGTGCGGAAAGGGGTACGGGGCGTCCTGGGGGTATGGGGGGCATGGGGGGTTTCGGGAGCGGCCCTCTCGGCTCACTCTCCGACCCGGCCGCCTGGTGGACGGCGTATCTGCGCCAAGTCGTCCCGCCCGCCCTGGAGTTGTTCGCCCGGCACGGCGTCGTCCTCGAAGCGCATCTGCAGAACACCGTGGTGGCCGTCGACGCGGACGGCATGCCCGTCCAGGCGCTCTTCCGGGATGCCGAGGGCGTGAAGCTGCTGCCCGACGTGGCGCGGGCGGCCGGGTGGGAGCGGCTGGTGTACTGCCTCGTCGTCAACAACCTCCTGGAGATCGCCTGGGCGCTGGAGGAGCGGTACCCGGGCCTGGAACTCTGGCCCGCGGCGCGGCGGGAGCTGGCACGGCACGGCTGCGGGCTGCCCGAGGTCGCGCAGCTCCTGCGTGCCCCTTCCCTGCCCGGCAAGACGAACCTGTTGTTGCGGTGGACGGGAGCGGACGGGGCGGACGCGCGGTACCTGCCGCTGGCCAACCCCCTGCACGGCGCGTAAGTACCGGTGGAGTCGGCGAACGGCTGATCGCGACGTAGGCGACCTGGCCCGGCGCACCGGTGAAGAAGGTGCGCGACGGTCAGGTCGTGTTCTCCTGCAGGTGAGCGACCGACTCCCGCAGACCGCGTTATCCGTCCCGCGTGGACGGCAGGTCCTGTTCGGCCCAGATGTACTTTCCGTCACCGAGGAACCGGGTACCCCACCTCTGGGAGACGGCCGCCACCAGATGCAGGCCACGGCCTCCCTCATCGCCTGTGTCCGCACGCCGGATGCGCGGGGAGGTGAGGCTGCCGTCATAGACCTCGCAGATCAGTGAGCGGCAACGCAGCAGACGCAGACGTATCGGGCCCTTGGCATGTCTGACCACGTTGCCGACCAGCTCGCTCACCACCAGCTCGGTGGTCATGACAAGGTCGTCCAGGCCCCACAGGGCGAGCTGCCTGCGGATGTACGCGCGGGCCTCCCCGGCCGCCCGGGGATCCTCGGGGAGCTGAAGCGAGGAGACATCGCCGGCAGGCGTGCCCCGCGTATGGACGACAAGGAGCGCCGCGTCGTCGGCGGTCCGGTCGCGGTCGGGAAGCAGGGCTGAGACGATCAGGTCGCACAGGGTGTCGAGCCGTTCGACGGCACCCTCCGACCGGTCGGCGGAGAAGTACGACGTGCGGGTCACCGCGGTGGCCAGGGCCTGCCGCAGCTCGGTCAGTCCCTCGTCGATGTCGCGGGTGGCTGATTCGACGAGGCCGTCCGTGCAGAACACGAGCAGGCTCTCCTCCGGCAGCTGCAACTCATAGGTGTCGAACGGAGGTTCGGCGGCACCCAGGGGTGGATTGACGGACACATCAGGGCAGTGGACAGTGCCGTCGGGGTGGACGACGAGCGGCGGTGGATGACCCGCCACCGAGAACGAGCAGACCCGCGTCACCGGATCGAACGCCGCGTACAGGCACGTGGCGTAGTAGTCATACCCGAGATCGCCGACCAAGCCGTTGAGGTGGCTGAGCAGTTCGTCAGGTTCCATGTCCAGGTCGGCGAGGGTTCGCACCGCCGTTCGCAGCCGTCCCATGGTGGCGGCTTCGGTGATGCCGTGACCCATCACGTCGCCGATGACCATGGCGACACGGCCGGACGACAGGGTGATCAGGTCGTACCAGTCACCTCCCACCTCATCGCCCCTGCCCGCGGGCAGGTAGCGGGCCGCCGCGGAGACGGCGGGCAGCGACGGCAGGGATCTGGGCAGCAGTCCGCGCTGCAGTCCCTGGGCCCGCGAGTGCTCCGCGTCGTACAGGCGTGCCCGCTCGAGCGCCTGGGCCACCAGACCACTGAGCGCGGTGAGTAGGACGCGCTCCTCCTCACTGAAGGAGTGCGGCCGGGAGAAGGAGACGACACAGCAGCCGATGGGATGGCCAGAGGCCATGAGCGGCAAGAACGCCCACGCTTGCTTGGGCGACGAGGTCGCCAGATGTTGCACGCCGGGGTAGACGCGGACGAACTCCGCCGGGGACTCGACGAACCGCGGGGTGCGGGTACGGAGCACGTCGGTGGCCGCGCTCTTGGCGGTGAGGGGGAGCCTGTCGAGCTGGCGCAGGAACTCCTCGTCGTATCCGACGGCGTCGACCACGCGTATGTGTCCGCTTTCCAACGCCTCCACCACCACTCCATCGGCACCGAACGACGGCAGGACGTGATCCGCAACGGCCCGTACCACGTCCTTCGAGGTCACGGCCTCGGACAGGGCCATGGTCAGCTCGCTCATCCGGCTGGTCAGCTCGGCCTGTGTCCGCCCTCCGGACGTACGCCCGGTCTCCTTTGGCCGCAGACCGGTGACCTCGGTGAAGGAGACCGTCAGCCCGCCGTCGCTGACTGGAACGGCCCGCACCCGCCAGTGACGTCTGCCGCCCATGTGGCGGAGATGGAACCCGACGGTCTTGTTCTCGGCGGACGCCCGTCGGCACTGGACTTCCAGTCCTGGGACGCCGGCCGCGGGCACGTCCCAGAGACTTCGTCCGAGCAGTGGACCGCCGGAGGCGAGGAGGCGCTCGGCCTCCTCGTCGGCGTACGTGATCCGCCAGGTGGCGTCGACGGCGAGGAAGGCGTCGCTCAGCGTATGAACCATGGCCAGCGCCGCCTCACCACCCGCGTCCGTGGCAGGTGCCGTGTCGCCTTCCACGCGCCTGGCCGCCCACTCGGCCACCGCACGGAGAAAGTCCCTCTGCGCCGCGTTCGGCTCGCGGTGCCCCGCGGTGATCACGGACAGCGCGCCGACAGGGCCGCGGTCCCCAAGGAGTGGGACCGCGGCCACCCCCGAGCCCCCGACCTCGATAACGTCACCCTGAGCCCAGACGAAGTCGCCCAGCCCCACGGCGCGGGCAGGTGCCGCCGGCTCGTCCTCCAGGAGTACTGCCCACACGCCGGAGGCACGGGGCGCGAGCCCACACGTCGTCACAAGATGCAGCCGACCGGTGCGGGGGTCCCGCCAGTGGGCCAGGCCGCCCAGCCCGCCCATTTCAGCTGTCGCCTGTTCGAGGGCCAGCGACAACGCCTGGACATCTGACAGCGCCTCGCTCATGGCTGTCAGAAGATCGAGCCGCCGCGGCCCGAGCGCCCCGGCGTCCTTCCCGGGCACCGCCCGTCCAATGGCCACCCTGCCTCCTGCTGATACGCAGGTGAGCGCCGAACGCCCGTTCCCCGGCGCGAGCCGGGTGGCGATGGCGTACAGCCGGTCCGACGCAGTTCACTGCCACCCCCACACTAAGTCATGACGCGTTCACCGACACGGTCGGAGGGCACAGCGGATCAGGTCGTCGTCCGTGTCGACGTCGTACGCCCGCGCCACGTCGCCGCACTCGACCAGGGTGATCGCGTCCTCGTGGGCCTTCAGATAGGCGCGTGCCCCCTGGTCGCCCGTCGCGGTCGCCGCGATCCCCGCCCAGTGGTCCGCGCCGAACAGCACGGGATGCCCGCGCTGTCCCTCGTACGCGGCCGAGGCGAGCGACGCGGAGGACTCGTACACGGCGAGCAGGCGGGCCACGGCCGACGGACCGATACCGGGTTGGTCGACGAGCGAGACGAGGGCGGCGCGCGCGCCCGTACCCGTGAGCGAGGCGAGCCCGGCTCGCAGGGACGACCCCATACCGTCCTCCCACCGGGGGTTGTCGACCAGGACGCAGCCGGGCAGTACGGCCCTGGCCCGTACGGTCTCCGTCCGCGCGCCGAGGACCACATGGACGCGGGCGCAGCCGCCCTCGCGCAGGACCCCTGCCGCGTACTCCACGAGAGGGCGGCCCCGGTGCTCCAGGAGCGCCTTGGGGCGCCCGCCGAGGCGCCGCCCTCCGCCGGCGGCCAACAGCAGCCCGGCGACGGGTTCCCCAGGGCGCTTGGGCTCCTCGGGGTCCTCGGGCTCCTCGGGTTCCTCGGGGTCATTTTTGTACTCCGTCATGCCCCCTGCATACCTGACCCGGTCAGGGCGTGGCTTTCGAACACGGACGGGCCGCACGGTTTCAACGGACTGATTTTCGGCCTTCGAGTGGCGTCAGAGCATCAGGTGGCGTTTACTGGCTGGCCCGCGTCCCTCGGCGCTTGACCAACGCCACGGGGCGTTCGTCGGGAGCGTGAAGTCCTGCGCACAGAGGTGTGCGAGGGGGGAGAGCTGTGTTGCGAAGCTTGGGGCAGAGCCCAGTGGCCGGCAGCGAGGAGGATTCGAAGCTGGCGGAGTTGCGGACGGCGGTGTCCAGGCTACGCCGCGAACTCGCCGCGCATCCCGCAGATTTCCTTGACCGCGGCATCGCGGAGGACGAGCTGGCGGCCCTCGCCGCGATGGCCGTCAGCGGCATTCCCGAGGTACCGCGCCTGCGCCGCTCGCTGCTCCTGATCGCCGGCTCCATCGGTTCTGTCAGCGCACTGGCGTCGGGCCTGGCAGAGGTGCACGGCGCGGTGGACCTCTTCGGGGAGTCGCCGCGGCGTTGAGCGCCTGGGCGTTGAGTGCCGCTGCCTTGACAGCGGGCGCCTTGAACGCCGTCGCCTTGAACGCCGTCGTCTTGAAAGCCGCGTTGAGTGCCTCGGGATGCCATACGGCGTACTCAGGGGCACGTTGGGTCTGTTCAGGCCCCCGTCTCCGAACACGCCAGCGCCTCCGACAGTTCCACCGCGACCTGCCTGGAAGGATCCAGGGTGGCGGGATCGAGGGCAGAATGGAGAGGGGTCCGGGTGTCCGACGAGGGATGGGGCGAACTGATCCTGCGCTCGACGCGCGTCATCACTCCCGAAGGGACGCGAGCCGCCTCCGTCGCGGTCGCCGCGGGGAAGATCACGGCCGTGCTGCCGTACGAGGCCGAGGTGCCCGCGGGAGCACGGCTGCAGGACGTCGGTGACGACGTCCTGCTGCCCGGCCTCGTCGACACCCACGTGCACGTCAACGACCCGGGCCGCACGGAGTGGGAGGGCTTTTGGACCGCAACCCGCGCCGCGGCAGCCGGCGGCATCACGACGCTGATCGACATGCCTCTCAACTCCGTTCCGCCGACCACGACGGTCGACCACCTTCGTATCAAGAAGGAGGTCGCCCGGTCCAAGGCGCACATCGACGTCGGCTTCTGGGGCGGGGCGCTGCCCGGTAACGTCAAGGATCTGCGGCCGTTGCACGACGCCGGGGTCTTCGGCTTCAAGGCGTTCATGTCGCCCTCCGGAGTCGAGGAGTTCCCCGAGCTGGACCAGGCCCAACTGGGCCGGTCACTGGCCGAGATCGCGGGGTTCGGCGGCCTGCTGATCGTGCACGCCGAGGACCCCCACCTCCTCGCCGCCGCTCCCCAGGAGGGCGGCGGGACGTACGCCGACTTCCTCGCCTCGCGCCCGCGCGGCGCCGAAAACACCGCCATCGCGAACCTCGTCGCGCAGGCCAGGCGCCTTGACGCGCGCGTGCATGTGCTGCACCTCTCGTCCGGCGACGCGCTGCCGCTGATCGCCGCCGCCAAGCGTGAGGGCGTACGGATCACGGTGGAGACCTGTCCGCACTACCTCGCGCTGACCGCCGAGGAAGTGCCGGACGGGGCGAGCGAGTTCAAGTGCTGTCCGCCGATCCGCGAGGCGGCCAACCAGGACCTGCTGTGGCAGGCACTGGCCGACGGCACGATCGACTGCGTCGTCACCGACCACTCGCCCTCCACCGCCGACCTGAAGACGGACGACTTCGCGACGGCATGGGGCGGCATCTCGGGGCTGCAGTTGAGCCTGTCCGCGGTGTGGACGCAGGCGCGGCGGCGTGGTCACGGTCTCGAAGACGTCGTGCGCTGGATGTCCGAGCGTACGGCGCGGCTCGTGGGCCTCGACGACCGCAAGGGCGCCATCGAGGCGGGTCGCGACGCCGACTTCGCGGTCCTCGCGCCGGACGAGACGTTCACCGTCGACCCCGTCGCGCTGCAGCACCGCAACCCGGTCACCGCGTATGCGGGCCGGACCCTGCACGGCGTCGTCAAGTCCACCTGGCTGCGCGGCGAACGCATCGTGGCCGACGGCGAGTTCACCGAACCCGTCGGCCGACTTCTCGAAAGGAACGACTGATCACCGTGGCGGCGCAGCCTGAATTCCCCTCGGCGAGTTTCGTCGGCGACGCGAACCCCTATGGAGGCGGCGACCCGTACGCGGACTACCGCACCGCCGACTTCCCCTTCACCCACTACGCCAACCTCGCCGATCGCCGGCTCGGCGCGGGGGTCGTCGCCGCCAACGACGAGTTCTTCGCCCAGCGCGAGAACCTGCTCGTGCCCGAGCGCGCCGAGTTCGACCCCGAGCGTTTCGGACACAAGGGCAAGATCATGGACGGCTGGGAGACGCGGCGGCGCCGTGGCGCGTCCGCCGAACATCCATGGCCCACGGCCGAGGACCACGACTGGGCGCTGGTACGCCTGGGCGCCCCCGGTGTCGTACGCGGCATCGTCGTCGACACCGCCCACTTCCGCGGCAACTATCCGCAGGCGGTGTCGGTCGAGGGTGTGTCCGCGCCCGGCTGCCCGTTCCCCGAGGAGCTTCTCGGGGGCGACGTCAAGTGGACAACGCTCGTGCCCCGTACCGCGGTCGGCGGTCACGCCGCCAACGGCTTCGCCGTCCTGGTCGAAAAGCGCTTCACGCATCTGCGCGTCAACCAGCACCCCGACGGGGGCATCGCCCGCCTCCGTGTGTACGGCGAGGTTGTGCCGGACCCCGAGTGGCTGTCCGTGCTCGGCACCTTCGACGTCGTGGCGCTGGAGAACGGCGGTCGGGCCGAGGACGCCTCCAACCTCTTCTACTCGCCCGCCACCCACACCATCCAGCCGGGGCGCTCCCGCAGGATGGATGACGGCTGGGAAACGCGGCGGCGTCGCGGCCCCGGGCACGACTGGATCCGCTATCGGCTCGTCGCCCGCTCCGAGATCCGCGCGATCGAGATCGACACGGCCTGTCTCAAGGGCAACTCGGCCGGGTGGGCTTCCGTATCTGTACGCGACGGCTCGGGTGGTGACTGGTTCGAGGCACTGCCCCGCACCCGCCTTCAGCCCGACACGAACCACCGTTTCGTCCTCCCTGACCCCGTCGTCGGGACGCACGCGCGCGTGGACATCTTTCCGGACGGGGGGATCTCGCGCCTGCGGCTGTTCGGCTCGCTGACCAGGGAGGGGGTCGCGGGGTTGCGGACTCGTCATCAGGAGCTTGGCGGCTGATCGGGTATTCCCGCCCTGGGGGCGATACCCCGCGCCACCTACGCCGCGTGCGCGCCGTCCACCGAGAACTCCGCCCCCGTGCAGGACCGCGCCTCGGTCCCCGCCGGATACGCGACCAGCGACGCCCCCTCCTCTGGGCGGTCCCGAACCGCCCGGACCGGCGGGCTGTTCTCCAGACAGGCCGGCCAGACGCACTGTGGGGCGGACCGATGAGTCAGGGAGGTCGCCGCGCTCAAGGAGGACACCGACGGAGAACGCCAGATCCACGGCAGCGGCGCCCTCGCGCAGTCCCTGCCGGCGCTCGAACTGGTCGACACCGTGCACGCTGGGTCGGGGCATTTCTGTAGCATATTGAACCCAGAAAACGCCCTCTCAGATCCGCCCCTGGTCGATCGCACCCTGAACCCAAGGGATCACTTCGTCAAGCATCTCGTCCAGGCCTGTTCTTGCCTCAAATCCGAGCAGATTCCTGGCCTTTGACACATCGGGTGTCCGTTGCTGGACATCATGCGGAAAGGGTTCGTCGTGTGCCAGTACGAGCGGCGTGTCCCCTTTCAGCTTTCTCCAAATCAGCGAGGCCAGCTCTCGCACGGTGGTAGGGGTGGCCGTGGACAGGTTGAAGTCTTCCAGCCAGGCCTCCTCCTTTTCAATGGCAAGAGCGATCCCCTTGGCAAGGTCGCCACCGTACGTATAATGACGGACTTGATTTCCGTCACCGAGAATGTGTAAGGGATCCTGCCCTTTCAGTACTTTCTGGACAAGGTCTGGAACCACATGTGACATAGCAATCTCGATGTTTCCCGATTTCACCTCACTTGCCCCTAGGGCCCGAGATTCCCCCAACCCGACGACATTGTAGGGTCGCACGATCGTGTAAGGGAGCCTGTACTGGTCCCATGCGGCTCGCGCATGATATTCCACCGCCAGTTTCTGAAAACCGTACGCGGATCGCGGCGGCGGCATGTGGAACTCGTCACCCTCGACGGTGGGCCATCGATCGACGGACTCGTACACCATGGAGGACGAAACGAAAGTCACCTTCTGAAGCCGCCCGTGCCTGCGTGCCTGAATGGCAGCATCACAGGCGGCTCCAGTGATTCTTTCGTTGACTGTCAAAAGGTCATAGGGAATGGCATGAAAGTATGAGATTCCGCCAATCATCGCAGCAGCCGCAATGAAATGGTCGCAGTCGAGTAATTGCTCCTCGAGGAGTGTGACGTCACGTGCATCCCCCTCGATGAAACGGTACGCAGGATGTCCGTCGTGCTGTCGCTCCACCGGCCCGTACTTGGAGTAATTATCGATGCCCACCACCTCGTGGCCCTGTCGGATCAGTTCCTGTACGAGGTATCCCCCGATGAAACCCGCCGAGCCGGTAATCAGGATTTTCCCCATGACTTCCCTCCATAACTCACAGTTCAAAGGCCGCTTCGACAACCGGCTATACCAGAACGCCGCGTCCAGCAATTCCCCAGACATCGACAACCGGTTTGGCCGTGTCCAGGTTTCGGTATTGCTCGTGTGGAGTGGCGATCACGAGCAGGTCGGACTCCGACAGAACTTTTTCGAGAGGAACCAGCCGCTCGTCGCCGACAAACGGATCCGTACACAGCACATCTCCGGCCCTGACCAGCAGGCTCTTGCGAAGGCGGTAGGACAGACTGCCGCGCGGATCGTCGCTGTCACCCTTGAAGGCCATACCCAGTACCCCCACGGTCAGCTCTTCCAGGTCAAAGCGCTTCTCCAGTTGCCCCAGAATATATGCGGGCATGTTCTCGTTGATGAGAACGGCGGCCCGTCCGAGTGGAAAACCGCCGTTGTCGGCAGCCGCCAAATGAATGGTGTCCTTGGGGAGACAGGGGCCGGCAGCCAGCCCCGCCGCAGGCAGGTCGACAGCCCTGGGGTATCCACAGGAGAGTGCCTGCCGGATCTTCTCGAAGTCGAGCCCCATACTGTTGGAGATCATCCAGAACTGGTTGGCGGCAGCAAACTTGATATAGCGCCACGCATTGGAAAACAGTTTGGCCAGTTCTGCTTCTTCCGGTGACAGGGTGATGGTCAGGGGGGAAACCGTCTGGAAAAGGCACTCGGCCCGCGCGGCTGCGGAAGAAGAGCGAGCCCCCACCAGTTGCGGGAGTTCCGAGATTTCATTGAGCGCAGCTCCTTCAGCAATGCGCTCCGGACAGTACGCGACATGAGGAGCAAGACCATGCCGCCGAACCAGGCGCTCGACCAGGGCCGTGACGCCCGGACTGACCGTACTCCGCAGGATCAGCAGCTGATCGTCGTGCAGGTACCTCGCACACCGCTCCACCACCTCCAGAACATGATGCGGTTCGGGATGCATGTGCTCATCGAGCGGAGTACCGACCACAAAGATGACATGTGCGGCACCGGACACACAGGTGGCGTCTGTCGTTGCGCTCAATCGGCCGCTTCTCACGACGTCACGCAGAAGCTCGTCGGCGCCGTCCTCACGGAACGGCATCGCGCCACTGTTGACTGAGTGGACAGCCGTCTCGTTCACATCATGGAGTGTCACTGAGTTGCCGGCCGATGCGAAAGACAAACCTAAAGGAAGACCGGCTCGACCGCAGCCACCCACGATGACGACATCTGTACCGTTCACTCTGAACCCCCAGGCTTCACTGTCTTCCTTCCTGCTGGAAGCTTCCCCGAGAACCGCACTGCCTTACGGGCAAGAACGAAGGGAATACCGATGCCGGTCAGCACGGCTGCGGCGTGCGGCCGGCGAGACGGCAGAAAAGCCTGTCGGCCGCGGCCCGTAGATCAGAGATCGACAGATCGGTCAGCACCGGAATGACCTGGTGCGTTCGTCTCATGTCGGCGCATGTCCAGTACTGGTACTTCGCGGATATGCCGTTGGGAACCAATTTCACATCGAGCCCGGCGCTTCCGGTCAGATCGGCGCACCATTCGAGCAGCGTGCCGAAGCTGATGGGTTTCCCAGATCCCAGGTTGTAAGGACGTGGCGGCACTCGATGGCTCAGTAGGTACACCACAATCGTGGCCACGGTCTCCACCGGTATGTAGTCACGGCATGCAGTGATCGTATCGGCGAAAAGCCGCAGCGGATGTCCCCGGCCCGCGTCGCGGAGCAGTTGGTACATCATGGAGGCCATCGGGCCTTTGTGCGTCTCTCCCGGCCCGAAGACATTGGTGTACCGCAGCCCGACCCACGGTGTGTCGGTGCCGAAACGCGCGGCCATCTCGCGGTCGAGCGTCAGTTTCGACCGGGCGTAGAGGTTGAGCGGTCCCGAGCAGACGGCCGGGTCGTCCTCAGTCCCCTCCACGGCCGCCACCCGGTCGTAAAGGGTTCCGTAGACGGAGTGCGAGGAGGCGTAGACGAACAACGTTCCGGACAGGGCACAGGCCTCGGCCAGGGCCAGGGCCTGGCTCACGTTGTGGTCGTAGAGCTTGTCCCAGTCGCTCGCCGTGGTGGATGAGATGGCTCCCTGATGGACCACCGCGCGGTAGCGTCCGGCCCGTACCGCGTTGAGAACCGACGGGGAGTCAGCCCGCCCTTGATATGCGGTCGCGGCGGCCGCAGTCCCGGCCGGCAGGGGACGGAGGTCCACTGCGGTGACCTTCCAGCCTGCGTGGGCGCACGTCCGCGCGATGTGCCCGCCGATGAATCCGGCGGCGCCGGTGACCAGGACCTCATCGTCCCGATCAGCCCCGATATGCCCGCCGTTGTTGTGCCCGTCGCTCAGGTCCACCCGTCTTCCTTTCCGCCCCGCTCAGGATTCGTTCGATCAGTTCGCGTACTCCGGCGGTCTTCCGGGCCGCCTCCTCATGGCTGTCCGTCACGATGACCTCCCCCAGAGTGCCCAGGTACGCGTCCACGACGCCGACGCCCAGCGCGACCGAGCGGCTGAGGATGTCATCCGTGCTGGGCAGATCACCCGGGGCGGCGTGGGCCACCCTGCCGAACTCGCCGTGCAGCTGGCTCATCAGCGCGTAGTTGTGTTTGGGGGAGGCGTCGAGCGTCGCGCCGCCCAACGCGCCCGCCACGGCGGCCGCTGTGCTTCGCTCGTCGAATACGAGGACGTGAACGGTGGCGCATTCGCCTGCCTCGTCGTGAAGGAGACGTTCACGTACTCCCGGCAATCCCACGAGTTCACGGCGAACAACGTTCTTGAGCTTGCGGCACCGGTCGAGGATGCCGTCCAGCTTGCGGGCCTGGACCAGCCCCACGGCGGACGCCAGCTCGTGCAGCCGCAGGTTGAGCCCGATCCGCGGGCCTCGCTGGGCAACAGCCGCCCGGTGCGGGGCAAAACCGTGATCATGGAATGCGAACGCATGCTCGTACAACGTCCTGGAGTTGGTGGCGAGCAGGCCGCCGTCCCCGGCGGTCATCGTTTTGCCGGTGTTGAGTGAGAATGCGCCGAAGTCTCCGATGGAGCCCAGACGACGCCCGTGATACGAACCGCCACACGCCTGGGCGCAGTCCTCGATCAGCGCACACCCCGCGGACGAGGCCAAGGAGTGGAGACGGTCCATGTCTGCCGACGCCCCGAGCATATGGACCGCCATGATCGCCTTGGTCCGCCCGGTCAGCTTGTTCATGACGTCGCCGGGGTCCAGGGTGAGACTTTCGTCGATCTCTGCCAGGACCGGACGGGCTCCGGTGAGCAGCACCGCGGAGATCGAGGCGATGAAGGTGTACCCCGGCACGATGACTTCGTCGCCCGGCCCGATGCCCAGTGCCGTCAGCCCCGAGAACAGCGACGAGGTACAGCTGTTGAGGGCGAGGGTGTGGTCCGTGCCGAGCAGGACGCCCATCTCGCGTTCGAAGAGCATGGTCTTGGACACGGCGTCCGGATCGTCGAACCGGTAGCGGCTGAGGTGGCGGGCACGAAGTGCCTCGAGCACTTCTCGCTCTTCGTCGCCGTCGATGAAATACCATCCGGGTCCGGGCATGGGAGATCCTCTCGGTGCGGCTGTGACGGTCGGCACGTGCGAGGTCAGCCGTGGTTCGCACCAGTCGCCACCCGGTCGATCAGCCGGGTGGTGGACCTGCCGGCAAGGTAGGGCACGATGACGGCCCTGCCGCCCCAGTCCGCCAGCACGGCGGCTTCCGGTAGATCGTCGATGCGGTAGTCGCCGCCCTTCACCCAGAGATGGGGCCGGATGCGACGCAAAACGTCCTCCGGAGTGTCCTCAGCGAAGATCACGACGCCGTCCACGGGAGAGCACGAGGCGAGCACAGCGGCACGGTCCGTGGCCGGCACCACGGGACGGTCCGGGCCCTTCAGGCGTCGGACCGACGCGTCGTCGTTGACACACACGATCAAGCAGTCGCCCAGTCGGCGGGCTTGTTCCAGAAGGGTCACATGGCCCCTGTGCAAGAGGTCGAAGCATCCGCCGGTGGCAACGATCGTCCCACCTCGGCGACGCACCCTGTCAATGGTGGAAAACGTATCCTCCTCCTGATGCGCCGACCCCTTCGTACGGCGAGAAGCCAGCGCCGCCTCGGCCCCGCCCTCGGCAACGTAGCGGCCTGCTGCCTCGACGGCTCCGGTGACTGCCTCGGAGAGCAGCGCCCCGTCGGCCAGCAGTCCCGCGGCCGTGGCCGCGAAACAGTCTCCCGCTCCGCATGCCTCCCCCTGGGGCACCCGGATGCCGGGCACGACCAAGGGAGAGGACCCCGCCGTGTCCACCAGCACGGTGCCGTCGGCGCCGCGTGTGACAACGACCGCGGCCACAGGCCAGGATCCGGCCAGAGCGCGCGCCCGGTCCATGTCCGCCTGCAGCCCTGTGCCCGGCAGGCCCGGCGTCAGCTGCGCGGCCTCCCGGGCGTTGGGGGTGACCAGCTGGACTCCGGGCACCGGGTCGCTTCCCCTCGGGTGGGGGTCCCACACCACGGGTACGTCGCTCGCGGTGTCCTCCAGCGCCGCCCGGATCGAGGCGTCGTGCGTGACCCCGCGTCCGTAGTCAGCTACCACCACGGCGGCCGCGCCTCGGATCTTCGCCTGCTCGGCGACGCTGATCGGGCGCACCACCCGCTCGCTGTCTCTCGCCGCTTCGCTCAGCATCAGCAGGGTGCGCTCGCCCGCACGCACCCTGGTCTTGACGGGGGTCGGCCCCGGCATCCCCAGATCGATCACATCGATCCCATGCCGGGCCAGCGTGTCGCGCAGCTCGTCTCCCCGCTCATCGGCCGAGAAAGCGCTCACCAGGACCACCGGTCGGTCCCGCATAGCGGCAAGCAGCGCGGTGAGTCCGGCGCCCCCGGGGCGACGCTGTGCGACGACCTCGTCCACGACGGGCACCGGGCCGTCCGGCGACAGCCGTTCCACCTGGCCGGTGAGGTCCTGGTCCAGCAGGGTGTCACCGACGACGACCAAGGGGCGCAGTGAGGGCGAGTCGGCGACCGGCTCCTGCGGCAGCGGTTCACCGGGGGCCAGTTGCGCGTCCACACTCGCGCAGAGCAGGTGGATGGCCACCAGGTGGCACTCCTGCACGGTAGCCGTGTCGGTCGAGGGCACGTTGATCGCGTCCACGCACAGGTCAGTGAGCGGGTTGGGGCCCTCGCCGGTGATGGCCCAGACCGTCAGGCCCGCTGACCTGCCGCTCTCGGCGGCCCGGAGCAGGTTGGCGCTGCGACCCGATGTCGACAGGAGGATCAGGACGTCTCCGGGTCGGCCATGGGCCACGACTTGACGTGCGAAGGACTCGTTCCAACCGTAGTCGTTGCCGATCGCGGTCAGCGACGAACTGTCGCCGTGCAGAGCGATGGCTGACAGTGGTCGCCTCTCGTCACGCATACGGCCGACGAGTTCCGACGTGAGATGTTGTGCCTCGGCAGCCGAGCCGCCGTTGCCGGCGGCAAGCAGCCGTCCGCCGTTGTCGAACACGGTGACCAGTTGCCGGCCCCACTGCTGCAGTTTGCCGATGTCGAGCCGCAGGACGGCATCCCGTAAGCGAGTGACATGCTCGAACCCGGTGGCCAACTGCGCATGAGTGACCGGACGGCTTGAGTCGGCCATGTAGTTCTCTTTCCCGTCGGTAAACCAGCGACACGTCAGGCCAAGTCATCGAATTATCCCTATGAGGATGATCGGTCTCCGAATTCACGTCCAGCTGACGTAGGGATCATCTTCCTGAAGTACCACAAGCTGCCAACGAGAACGGAAGGGCCGTTGTCCCGCTCTCCTTCATGCCATGCAGTAAGATGACGTTCTTCGGGGATAGCAGGGCGACAGAGCGTTGTGTCACTATCGGCTGCATTCGTCTGAGCCCTCCTGTCAAGCGAGGTAACGAATGTCGTACCCAGCACCCCGCTATTTCGGAGACCAAGGAGAAGTCAATGCCTCCTTCAGGGCCTCGGACACCCCGCCGGATCTGACATCGTCGTCCGGAGACCGTACGAGCTTTCTGGCGACACATGCCTCCACCCAGGGAGAATTTGGCCTCTATCGGGTGGATATGCAACCAGGGTCGCTCGGGCCGGTCACGCATTTCCACCGCACTATCTCCGAGTCGTTCTTCATCCTCTCCGGGAATGTGGAACTGTTCGACGGGAAGAACTGGACCACTGGAAAACCGGGGGACTTCCTCTATGTTCCGGTCGGCGGACTGCATTCGTTCAGAAACACGTCCGACGAACCCGCTTCCATGCTGCTCCTTTTCGCTCCGGGTGCGGCGGCACGTGAGCGGTATTTCGAGGAGATGACCGAGATGATGGAGCGCGGTGGCGAGGAGCTGCAAAAATTTCGAGAATTCCATGACGGCTACTACCCGGCACCCTGATCGGGGTGGTCTCCAGGTGTCGATCCAACTTGACCATGTCCGTCTGAACGTGTCCGACATGGCTGCGTCCGAGCGCTTCTACAAGGAGGCTCTCGGTCTACGGAGGATTTGCTCGTACATCCTGAAGACGCACCGGATCCTCCAGATGGGTCCCGGAGGATTACCGCCGGGAATCGAGTTGTGGCAGGAGCCGGGGCTGGTGCCCGAACCGAGTCGGACCGGGCACGTCGCATTCAAGGTGGATGATGTCACGGCTCTGACGGAGAAGGCCAGAAAACTCGGCTACAAAGTCATCCGGTCGCCCTTCGTAGTGGACTTTGAGACGATCTCATTCATTGCCGATCCTGATGGCCACCTGATCGAATTGAATGACTTCGTCGGGCGGCCCGTCGAGGGTGAGAGCTGAGCACGAGGAGTGCCGCAGTGCAGGGAGGATTGATCGGTGCCAGTCATTGACTCGTTCCGCGGTGAATGGGAATTCTTGTCGAATTACTCACCATCGCCCATTGTGTACGAGGACCTGCCGTGGGCCACGGTCGAGCATGCTTATCAGGCCGCGAAAGTCGTCGATCCGGAGCTGCACGAACAGATACGGCTCGCGCCGACCCCGGAGGAGGCAAAGATCCTTGGTCGTGCTCACTGCGATCGGCAGGACTGGGACGAGGTCAAACTGCGCGTGATGTATGACCTCACCGTGTTGAAGTACAGCGATCCCGAACTCCGGAAGCGACTGCTGGCTACAGAAGACGCGGTGCTGATCGAGGGAAACGACTGGGGTGACAGGTACTGGGGACAGTGCGATGGAATCGGCGAGAACCACATGGGAAAGATCCTTATGCGCGTCCGTGACGATTCCCGGATCTGAAGCCACGAAGCATTTCGGAGGCATGATGGGACGAGCTGAGGCGACCGACCTCCTGAGGAAGCTCGGGGCTGTTGAGACCGCACATCCCGGAGGAAACCTCTTCGATCACCTGATCCGTGTAGAAAAGCTCCTGGGTGACTGGGGAGCGAGGCCGTACGTGTGCAGTGCGGGCCTCTTGCACGCTCTCTACGTATCGGCGGGCTCCCCTGATCCGTACTACACGATGATCGACCTCGCGGAACGCCCCGAAGTCGCTCGGATCATCGGCAGTGAAGCCGAGGAGCTCGTCTACTTGTACGGCGCCAGCGATCTTGGATACTTCTATCCGAGGGTCGCCGAGAACACGAAGCAGTGGCGTGATCGTTTCACCGGCGAGATACGGACCTTGACCGAGGGAAATATCAGAGAATTCATGGAGATCACGGTAGCCAACGAACTCGACATCGCAGGACACGACACAGAGGTTGTCCAAGACCCCCACCCGGAGTTGCTGAGCCTTGTTTCTCTGGCGCAACCATTCCTCAGTGCCGCTGCCAGGCGGCACTGTGCACGGGTGCTGGGGCGCCGCTCCCCGTTCGCGTAGGTCGACCGAGTAAGGAAAACTGCGCTGGCCATGGAATATACCCCCTCCAACCGTTACCAGATTCCTCCTCGTTTCCTGCGAGTGGCGGAGACCGTCCTGCCCACACGGCATGGGCGATTTCGGACCTTGTGTTACCGTGACCAGTATTCTGGTGCTACTCACTTAGCCCTCGTGGCCGGTGATGTCGACGGAGAATCCGGAGTAATGACCCGGGTGCATTCGGAGTGTCTCACAGGCGAGGTACTGGGCAGCCTCAGGTGTGATTGTGGGCCACAATTCGATGCGGCTCTGGCCGCTGTCGGAGGGGCCGGCCGCGGAGTCGTAATATATCTCTGCGGGCACGAAGGCCGCGGTGTCGGACTCGTCGCCAAGCTCAGGGCCTACGAGTTACAGGACGCCGGCCTGGACACCGTGGACGCGAATCTGCGTCTCGGCTTGCCGGTGGACATGCGTGACTACGTTGGCGCCGCCCATATCCTTCGTGACTTGCGTGTGAAGTCGGTGAACCTCCTCACCAACAATCCCGCGAAGCACGACGAACTCGTACGCCTGGGAGTCGTGGTCGATCTCCGAGTGCCGATCGTGGTCCCCGGTGACGCGGCTGCGGCCCAGTACCTCGCGACGAAGCGGGAACGCATGGGCCACCACCTGCCGGACGATCCCGCGATGGACTGGCCGACGAACGTGACGACGCCCTCGCTCGCCGAATGACCGACTGTTTCCGCCGACCACCCTGACGGATATTACATTCGGTAACCTCACAGCGGGAGGGAGGAAAAGTGGCCCGCTCGACTGCCCTTCACAGGTGGCCTGATCGGCCGAGACGACCGGGCTCGACGGGGAAAATCCTCATACTGCCGTACCCGGGTATAGGCGATGCGATCCTGCATGGACCTCTGCTTCAGGAACTGAACCGCGAATTTCCTCGACGGCTGCTGTACCCGGAGAATCCAGCATTCACCCTCTTTCAGGAACTGGGTACTGCTGAGCTGGATGAGATAACCTTGGTCCCCCGTCGCATCCGGCGGCTACTCGACTGGTATGAGCACCTGCTGCTTGCGGAACTGAAGCGCCTCGATGTCAAGACCGTCCTCAACCTGAGGCGCGACCGCGTGAAATTCGGCTCCCGGTACCAGCGGGCCGCAGACATCGTAGGGCGGGCGGGAGTGGCCATCAGTGACGTGTGTGAAGCAGTCTCCCTCACCTATCAAGGCTCAGTGCACACCTCGCAGCTGCTGACCGACTACTTCCGCTCGATGAATGTGAACGTGGAGCCGCCGCATTTCGGCTGGCTGCGCACCGGCTGTTCCCTGCCCGCTCCGGCGTTTCCGGTTCCGCCCGCCGCCATCGCCTACTTCGTGGGGGCCAGTCAGGAGACGAAGCGCCTGCCGCTGGACTTCTGGCTGAAAGTGATCAAACGGATCACCGCACTGAGCGGACGACCTGCGCTGGTGATGGGCGGGGCGAGCGAGGAAGAGCTTGTATTCGGCCGCAGGCTGTCCGCCGGACTGGCGGTCGGTGAAACCCCGCACGAACTCGTGGTCGGGCGGTCGTTGCCGGAGCTCGCATCCATCGCCGGCAGAGTGTCCCTGATCGTTTCGTGCGACACCTTTATGGTGCATCTGGCCGAGGCGGTGGGGACTCCCGTCATCGGAATCTACTGCTCGACGGACCCCAGGATGTACGGCCCATTCCATTCGCCCGACTACGTGGACGGAAAGTTCCGTTCGGTCTGTCCGCTCCGCAACACGATCGGTAACTGCGACGGGTGGGACGTCGGTTGCCCACAGATGTCGTGCAAAGCGTTCGTGCGCGACGAGGCCCTCGTCACCCTGGCCATGCAGAAACTTGGACATGAGTAAGGAAGCGGGATGACCACGCACAGCGGGATGACCACGCACAGCGGGAAGCGCCGCCACTATCTTTATCTTGACCTGGGTTTCTACAGCGCTTGCAATCTCAAGTGCACGTATTGCCGGGATGAGATAGTCAAGGATCGGAAGGACTTCACACTCGTCGACCTGATGCGTCAGATCGATGCTTTTCAGAAAAACTTCACGGCGGCCACGGTCAAGCTGTCCGGTTATGGTGAGGTCACGATGTGGGCGGACTTCGCCCAATCTCTCGACGCGTTATCTCCGTTGTTTCCTCAGGTGCAGGTGATCACCAACGGGACGTTTCGCGAGAAGACCGCAGAATCCATACTCGCGCATGAAAACGTCACACTCAACATAACCATCGACGGGCACACGCTGGAGGCCAACTCATACCGGGTGGAAGGCAACACCAGGCATCACAAGTCGATGCTCGCCAACCTACAGCGGTTCACCGACGCAGGCCGACCGGTTGAAGTCAACTGTGTCCTCCATCAGGCCAACGTCGGTGCTTTCGCGAACTTCTGCCAATACTTGGCAGAGACGGCCGGAGACAACATCATGGTCTTCCCCTTCCCTGTGAAGTCCTTCGACCGGAGCCCTGAGACGGGCCCCAGACTGCGGGGTGGGTTCGCCGCACTGGCCGACCAACTCGACGACATCCGGGAGCGTTTCACCGCCCTGCTGCCACCCCGGCCGTACATCGAGGATCTCAAGTCCTTCCTGCGCCGCGGCTCCCGGGTTGACGCGTGTCATGTCCACTGGGCGAACACCGGGACGGGGTCGCGCAATGAGCGGCTGCACTGCCCGAACTACGGTGAGGAGCTGAGTTACGGGCCGATGGTGCAAGCCCTGACCACCGGGGCCAACGAGGTGATGCGTCAGGAGAACGAACACCTGCGCGCTGGTCACGTCGGCCCCGGGTGCTCCGGGTGCTTCAACCATTTCGACGTGATCAGTCTCTTCCTCGAAGGGAAGATCAGCCTCGCAGAGCTCCAGACACTCCCTTCCCTGCGCGCGCCCGGCACAGCTGCGATCGCAGAGGCCATGAAACGGGAGTTTGAACAGCTGCGCCTGCTGCCGGTGCTCACCTGACAGCGGAGCGGGCGGCGGGCCTCGGGCCTTTCCCCGCATCCACCAGGTGTGCCCGCCGACTCCCCAAGCGTCGAGCAGGACGGTCGCCCGTAGGCCTCAACCACGCTCACACCGGGCCGACCAAAACGTGCCCTGCCCCCAAGCCCCACGAGGCGTTATGTCACTGCGTAGACTTCCCTATTCCGACCCCGGTCTCCCCGATGCCCGCTCGGGCATACGGTTGTTGGTGTGGCTGAGCCGTCGTCAACTACGCGGTCAGATCATCGCCACTGCCTGGGGAACGGTGTACCTTGCCGGCCTCGCGGTGGTGCCGGTGGTCGTGGGACTGGGTATCCAGACTCTCATCGACGGTTCGGTCCGAAAGGTCGCGGCCGTGGGTGCGCTCCTGCTGGGTCTCGGCGCGGTCCAAGCGGTCTCCGGCACCTTTCTGCACAGGGTTTCCGTCATCAACCGGGTCTGTACCGCCGCTCGCGTCCATCAGCTCCTGACCTGGAAGGCCACCGAGCTCGGCGCCGTGCTGACCCGCCGGGTCGCGGCGGGTGAGGTGGTGGCCGTGGGCGCGGGCGACGCGGGCACCATCGGCTGGTTTGTCGAGATCATCGCCCGCTTCGCTTCTTCGTTGGTGGCGTGCGGGGCACTGACGGTGCTGCTACTGATCTACCAGCCGGTGCTGGGCGTCCCGGTGGCCGTCGCCGTCATCGTTCTCGTCGTGTCCGCACTGCCGCTGTTGCCGCGTGCGCGGCGGCGTGCGGACGAGCTACGGGTGAAAGCCGGACGGGCCACCGAGCTGGCGTCCGACGCGGTGGCGGGTCTGCGGGTGCTGCGCGGAATCGGTGGTGAGCAGCTGTTCCTGGAACGCTACCGCCGGGCCTCGCAGGACATGCGCACAGCCGCGGTGCGGAGCCATCGGATGTGGGCGCTGATAGCGGCGGTGCAGGTGACGTTGCCGGGGCTGTTCCTGGTCTTCGTTGTCTGGTACGGGGTGCGGATGGTGCTGGAAGGCCGTATCAGCGTGGGCGAGCTCGTGACCGGCTACGGCTGTGTGGCCTACCTGGTGCTGCCGTTGCGCTTGTTCGAGGAGACCGCGCTGGCATACACGCTGTCACGCGCCGCGGCCCAACGCGCCGCGCGCGTGCTCGCACTGAGCCGCACGGACGAGGCGTCGGGCGAGGGCGGCGGGTTCCCCGAAGGAGACCTGTACGACCCGATGACCGGGATACTGGCACCCCATGGCGCGTTCACCGCTGTGGTGTGCGGCGACCCGGACGAAGCCGGCAGGCTCGCCGACCGCCTGGGCGGATACGACCAGGCGGTCGCCGAGGGTGGAGCCTCCGTCCTCCTGGGCGGGGCCGCTCTCGATGACCTTCCGCTGCCGGCGGCCCGCGCCACCGTCCTGGTGCAGGACAAGGACCCGGTGCTGTTCTCGGGCCCGGTTCGAGACCTGCTGGACGTGCCCCGCTCGGAAAGGGTGGCACTGGAGACCGCGCTGGAGATCGCCCAGTGTACGGACATCCTGCCCGTCCTCGCCCGGTCCGTGCCCGACCCCTCGGGCGATGAGAGCGCCGATGCGATGCGGGCCTGGCTCACCGAGCGCGGCCGCTCGCTGTCGGGTGGACAGCGCCAGCGGCTGGCCCTCGCACGTTCCCTCATATCCGATCCGCCGGTCCTCGTCCTCGACGAACCCACGAGCGCCGTGGACTCGCACACCGAGTCCCGGATCGCCGCGGGGCTGCGCCACATCCGCAGGGGCCGCACCACCGTGGTGTTCACTTCGAGCCCCCTGCTGCTCGATCAGGCCGATCGGGTGGTCTTCGTCCAGCAAGGCCGCAGTGTCGCCGCCGACGACCACCGCAGGCTGCTGCGCAGCGACCGCCGCTACCGAGCCGTGGTCGCCCGTGACCAGGACGACGGAGCCGCCGAGGGCGGCGAGGGCGCCGATGTGAAGGGTTTGGCATGAAAGAACCCGTATACGACCCCGCCGCCCCCCAGGAGGCGGCGAAGCTCCCGGTCGCGGGGGCGGGGAGCGCTCGCTCGTACCTCCTCGGCCTGGCCCGCCGCCACCGCACGGCGTTCGCCGTCCTGATCGCGGTCAACGCGACGGCCACCCTTGCCTCATTGGTCGGCCCGTATCTGCTCGGCAGCCTCGTGCAGAGCCTGGCCGCCGGGACGCAGGTGCCTCATCTGGAGGGCACGGTCGCACTGTTCGTGCTGATGCTGGCCATCCAGGCGGTCTTCGTCTGGCTGACCCGGCTGCGAGGAGCGATGCTCGGCGAACGCATGCTCGCCGACCTGCGCGAGGACTTCCTGGTGCGCTCGGTGTCACTCCCGCCGGGGGTGCTGGAGCGCGCCGGCACCGGCGACCTTCTCTCGCGGATCACCACCGACGCCGACCGGCTGTCCAACGCCATGCGCGAGGCCGTGCCGCAGCTGTCCGGCGCGGCCGTGTGGACAGCTCTGCTGCTGGGTGCACTGGCCGTGACCGCACCGCCGCTGGCACTCGCCGTACTGATCGCCCTGCCCGTGCTGATCGCCGGGTGCCGCTGGTACTTCCGGCGCGCACCGGGCGCCTACCGCTCGGAGGCCGCGGGATACGCAGCGGTGACCACACTGCTCAGTGAGACCGTCGACGGCGGGCGCATCATCGAGGCACACCGTCTCGGCAGGCAGCGCACCGACCTCGCCAACCGCCGCATCCGCGAGTGGGTGGCATGGGAGCGGTACACGCTGTGGCTGCGCTCGGTGCTGTTCCCGGCGGTCAACCTCGCGCACACCCTGGCTCTGGGCGGCGCGCTGCTGATCGGCGGCGTGTTCGTCGCGTCCGGCTGGATCACCGTGGGCGAGGTCACGACGGGCACCCTGTACGTCCAGATGCTGATCGAGCCGGTCAACCTGATGCTCCGGTGGTACGACGAACTCCAGGTGGCGCAAGTGGCACTGGCGCGCCTGGTCGGCGTGCACGAGGTCCCCACCGGCGACCGGGACGACGACGCCGAGCCCGACGGCCGATCCCTCCTCGCCGATAAGGTGCACTTCGGCTACCTGGAGAACGTCGATGTCCTGCACGGGGTGAGCCTCGCGGTGGAGCCGGGCACCCGGGTGGCGTTGGTCGGTCCGTCGGGTGCGGGCAAGTCCACGCTGGGCCGACTGCTCGCCGGCGTCTACGGTCCCCGAACCGGACAGGTGACCCTGGGTGGCGCGACGTTGGCGCGGATGCCGGCGGAGCGGACGCGCCAACACGTGGCTCTGGTCAACCAGGAGCACCACGTCTTCGTCGGCACGCTGCGGGACAACCTGCTGCTCGCCCGTACGAACGCCTCCGACACCGAGCTGTGGTCGGCACTGCGCACCGTGGGCGCCCACACCTGGGCGGACGGGTTCGGGGAAGGGCTGGACAGCGAACTCGGCTCCGGCGGCAGGGCGCTCACTCCGGTTCAGGCCCAGCAGCTCGCCCTGGCCCGACTGGTGCTGTCCGACCCGCACACCCTCGTGTTGGACGAGGCGACGTCACTGCTGGACCCGCGCGCCGCGCGCCGGCTGGAGCGTTCGCTGGCCAGAGTGCTGGACGGCAGGACGGTGGTGACTATTGCGCACCGGCTGCAAACCGCCCACGACGCGGACGTGATCGCCGTCGTCGATGACGGCCGGATCGTCGAAGTCGGCAGCCACCATGACCTGGTGGCGGTCGGCAGCGCGTATGCGGCACTGTGGCACTCCTGGCACGGCGACCACTCGGACGCACCACCGCGTGCGACGGGACTTCGCCGACGGTGAGGTTGATTCCCGTGGGAGGACACCGTGTTCTGCCGGGTGATGACGGCGAACGTGATGACCGACTCGATCGGCGAGGTGGCCGCCCGCGGAGTACCGGCGGCGCCGGTACTCCGCGTCGCCGGTAGCACAGGCCGCCCGCCGGGGGACCGTTCGCCGGAACGGTTCCGGCTCGCGTCCGCGTTCCGCGGGAACCGGTCTGACGTGATCAGCGCCCCACGGCATATCCCTGCATGCCCCGCGGATTGGCCGCCGCCGACAGCACCCCCGTATCCGGGTCCCGGGCGACCACGCACAGCCGCCCCTCCGACCACGGTCCACCCACCGTCACGTCATGTCCGCGTCGCCGCAGTTCGGCGATGGTCCGCGCACCGAGCCGGGATTCCACGGTCACGCTCCCCAATTGCGCTGTGCGGGGGTGGAAGGACGCGGGGAAGGAGTCGTTGTGCCAGTTCGGGGCGTCGACGGCGCCCTGCAGGTCGTACCCGCCGCGTACCTCGCCCCGCTGCGCCAAGGCGAGAAAGAAGTGGAGTTGCCACTGGTCCTGCTGGTCCCCGCCGGGTGTGCCGAAGGCAAGGACCGGCTCGCCGCCACGCAGGGCGAGGGAGGGGCTGAGTGTGGTGCGGGGGCGGCGGCCCGGGGTCAGTGTGTTCGGCAGCCCCTCCTCCAGCCAGGACATTTGGAGCCGGGTGCCGAGCGGGAAGCCCAGTTCGGGTACGACGGGGTTGGACTGGAGCCACCCGCCGCTGGGTGTCGCGGAGATCATGTTGCCCCAGCGGTCCACGACGTCGAGGTGGCAGGTGTCGCCCCTGGTCAACCCGTCTGAAGCGATGGTCGGCTCACCTGCCCCCAAGGATGTGCCCTTGAATGTGGCAGGGCGTGTCGCGTACGGGCTGAGCAGGGGCGTGCGGCCCTGGGGACTGCCGGGTCGGAGCTCGTACGAGGCACGGCCGCCGATCAGCGGGCGCCGCCCGGCGTTGTAGGCCTCGGACAGCAGCGCGTCCAACGGGACCGGCGCCGCGTCCCCGTACCAGGCCTCGCGATCCGCCATGGCGAGCTTGCAACCCTCGATGAGGACATGCAGCGAGTCAGGCGTGCCGTACTCCAGGTCGCCGGGCAGCAGGGCGAGTTGCTGGAGGAAGGCCGGACCCTGGCTCCAGGGGCCCGGCTTGCACACGGTCCAGCCGTTCCAGTCGTGGGTCACCGGGTCCTCGTAGGTCGCGGACCACCCGGCGAAGTCCTCCACCGTCAGCGTCCCGGTGTGTCGGGTGCCCGTGGTATCCATGGTGGGGCGGGCGGCCGCGGTGGCCAGCGCCTGGGCGATGAAGCCTTCCCGCCACACTCCGCGGGCGGCTTCGACCTCCGCCTCCCGCGAGCCCCCGGCGACCTGAGCGAGCAACCGACGCCAGGTCGCTGCCAACGCGGGGTTCCTGAACAGCCGCCCGGGAACGGGTGGCCGACCGCCCTGCAGATAGAGCGCGGCCGAATCCTTCCACTCCGTCTCGAAAAGTTCCCGTACGCTCTCGACGGCCCGGCCGAGCCCCTCGACTGGCGGGTGCCCGTTTTCCGCGTACCCGACGGCGTACTTCAGTAGATCCGGCAGGCGCTTGGTGCCGTAGTCCCTGAGGAGGAGCATCCAGGCGTCGAAGGCACCCGGCACGGCGGCCGCCAACGGGCCGGTGCCGGGAACCAGTTCCAGCCCGAGAGAGCGGTAGTGCGCGCAGCTCGCCCTGGCCGGCGCCGGTCCCTGGCCGCACAGCGATCGGACCCGGCGGCCCTCGCCCGCGGGTGCCAGAAGGATCGGAGTCTCGCCCGCCGGGCCGTTGAGGTGCGGTTCGACGACATGGAGGACGAAACCAGCCGCGACCGCGGCGTCGAAAGCATTCCCGCCGTCCTCCAGCACGGCCATAGCGGTCTGCGAGGCGAGCCAGTGGGTGGAGGACACCATGCCGAAGGTACCCCGGAGAGTGGGCCGCGTGGTAAACACAGTGAATTCTTCTCCCTTTTCCGACTGCCGTGTTCATTGCTCTTGACACGCTGCCCGATGATTCGGTGAATTCGCCTGCACCGGCCAAC
>CAMLJW010000015.1 GCA_946480485.1 uncultured Streptomyces sp.
AGGCCGCGCAGACCGCGACGGTCACTAGGCCGATGGCGGTCAGGATCCAGGTCAGCGTCGTCATCGCGCTCGCCTCCGCGTGATCGGGCTGCTTTGGTCCTCGGACGCAGCCGGGCGCCCGGCCGGGCGGGTGTATCCGATGACGCAGCTTTGGCCAGAACGCCGGTGTCCGGGCCGCGTAGGCGGTCCACTGCTCACCGAACCGGGACGTGATCTCGCATTCTTCGCTGCGGGCCAGCCGCAGATGCACGTACACCCAGGACCGGAAACATGATCAGGGTCGGGATGGTGGGCCGTTGCAGCAGAAGCCGATCGATGCGATCACGGCGGCCATGGCACTCACCCCTGTCCGGGCCGGGGCGGTCAGGGTCGCCCTGGACCGGTGTGGTGGTCGTGCTTGCGCAGCGGGCCCTCGACCTGGTCGTCGCGGTGCTGATCGTGTCCGCCGTGCATGCCCTGGCCGCCCATGCTGCGCATCATGAAGAACATCATCAGCGGGCAGGCGGCGACGAGGGCGAGCCAGGCCAGGCTTTCCAGCGACGCGCCGACGATCAGGGCGCCGACGACGAGGATCGCGGCGGCGAGGGCGTACATGCCGTAGTTTGCGCTTGTCGTTCATCACGGGCCCTCCTTCAGCGGAGGGCCAGGCCACAGGGCGTGCGGCCGTGTTCAGGATTTGGTGAGAGGGCCGGCGTGCAGGGCGTTCAGTCGGCGCTGGTACTCCTCTTCGTCGATCTCCCCGCGGGCGAACCGCTCACTGAGGATCTGCTCAGGTGTGGGTGCGGTGGGGGTGCGGGTGTGTTCGTGGGGCCGGTTGGCGGCACAAAAGACCAGAACAAGGGCTGTGATGATCAGCGCCCAGAACAGGACCATGCCGACCGACATCCCGAACCAGCCCCAGCCGCTGACATCGTGGTCGTACCAGAACATCATCGCCACTCACCTGCTTCGGCTCGTTTCGGCGACCGGTACGGGCGCGGAGCCCGTCCTCCGGAGCGGGCTGCTGCCCTCACCTCCATTGTTCCCCTGCATAAGTGGCGCTCTTGGGCCGGACGGTCCAGGACCTGTGGGCCGTTCGGCCCCTACCCGGCAGGGGTACCCGAGCGCAGGCTGGAAAGCGACCTTCCAAGGGAGGCGAGCAGCTCATGGGTGCCCTCGATGTCGTGGTAGTCCTGGCCGCCGTGCTGTTGGTCGCCGGGCTGAGCTGGTACTTCTTCGGGCCGCGCCGGGCCGGCGCCGCCCGGGTCGAGGGCGGGGTGCAGCGGGTGGAGGTCACGGTGCGGGGCGGCTACAGCCCCGACCTGATCAGAGTCCGTGAGGGCACGCCGGTGGAACTGGTCTTCGACAGGCAGGAAGCAGGTGAGTGCACCTCCCGCGTGGTCTTCCCCGACCTGAAGGTCGGTGCCGGGTTGCCGGCCCACGCACGTACCACCGTGCGGCTGAACCCGGACAGGCCGGGCTCCTTCGGCTTCGCCTGCGGCATGAACATGATCCACGGCACGCTCCTGGTCGAACCCGCCGATGGCTTGGCAGGCCCGCCACCTTCCCCCGAAGGCCACGACACCGGCACCAAGCCCGATGCTCCGACGGCCGAAGGGCCGCCCGGCGGAGAGGGCCCGACGGCGGCCGAGGCGGAGGCGGCGGACGCCGCCGAGCGGCAGACGGAGATCAAGGACCTGACGCGCAGGGTGCTGCTCGGCGCGGTGCTGACCGCCCCGGTGCTGTTCGCCGTGATGGCGCACGAACTCTTCGGCGCCGACTGGGTGCCCGGCTGGATGCTCAACCACTGGCTGCAGCTGGCGCTGATCACCCCGGTGATGTTCTACACCGGTCGGCCGATCCACGTGACCGGCTGGCTGACCCTGCGCCACCGCGCCGCGGACATGAACTCCCTGATCAGTCTGGGGACGACTGCCGCCTACGGCTACAGCCTGCTGGTCACCTTGGCCCCCGGCCTGCTGCCCGAGGACGTGCGCGAGGTCTACTTCGAGGCCGTCGGCGTCATCCTCACCCTGATCCTGCTCGGCCGGCTGCTGGAGGCTCGTGCGAAGGCCGGCACCGGCGAGGCGATCCGGGCCCTGCTGGGCCTGCAGGCTCGCACCGCCCGTGTCATACGGGGTGGCACCGAGCGTGAGATCCCGGTGGAGGACGTGGCCGTCGGGGACGAGATCCTCATCCGGCCCGGGGAGAAGATCCCCGTCGACGCCGAGGTGCTCTCCGGTTCCTCCACAGTGGACGAGTCGATGGTTACGGGCGAACCGATGCCGGTCACCAAGCGCGCCGGGGACGTCGTCATCGGCGCCACCGTCAATGGGACCGGATCCCTGCGGGCCCGGGCGGCCAAGGTCGGCGCGGACACGATGCTCGCCCAGATCATTCGCCTGGTGCAGCAGGCCCAGGCGTCCAAGGCCCCCATCCAGCGGCTCGCCGACGCGGTGTCGGCCTACTTCGTTCCTGCGGTGATCGCCGTCGCGATCGGCACCTTCGCTGTCTGGTTCACCCTCGGTCCGTCCCCCGCGCTGACCCTGGCCCTCGTCTCCGCCGTTGCCGTGCTGATCATCGCCTGCCCGTGCGCCCTGGGACTGGCGACCCCGCTGTCGGTGATGGTCGGGACCGGCAAGGGCGCCCAGGCGGGCATCTTGATCCGCTCCGCCGAAGCTCTGGAGACGGCGCACAAGCTGGACACCGTGGTGCTGGACAAGACCGGCACCGTCACCGAGGGCAAACCGGTCCTGACCGACGTCCACACAGTCGGCGGCATCGACGAGATCGAGCTGCTGCGGCTCGTGGCGGCGGCCGAAGCCGACAGCGAACACCCGCTCGCGCAGGCCATCGTCGCCGGCGTCCGCGAGCGCGGGCTGGCGTGGCCCGGGGCGACCGGCTTCGACTCGGTCACCGGCAAGGGCGTCCAGGCCACCGTCGACGGGCACGCCGTCCTGGTCGGCACCGCCCGGCTGCTGGGCGACGTCGGCATCGGCACCAGCGCACTGGACCCTGTCGCGGCCGACCTCTCGGCCGCAGGCAAGACACCCGTCCTTGCCGCGGTCGACCAACGGCCCGCCGGCGTGCTCGCTGTGGCGGACACCGTCAAGGACGATTCCGCTGCCGCCATCGCCGCCCTGCAGCGCCTGGGTGTCGAGGTCGTCATGCTCACCGGGGACAACGCCCGCACCGCCGCGACGATCGCCGCCCAGGTCGGCATCGGCCGGGTGCTGGCCGAGGTGCTGCCCGAGCACAAGGCCGACGAGATCCGCCGTCTGCAGGGCGAGGGCCGGACGGTCGGCATGGTCGGCGATGGCATCAACGATGCGCCCGCACTGGCCGCCGCCGACGTCGGCCTCGCCATCGGGACCGGCACCGACGTGGCCATCGAGGCCGCCGACATCACCCTGATCTCCGGCTCGCTGAGCGGCGTCTTCACCGCCATCCGGCTGTCGCGCGCCACGATGCGCAACATCCGGCAGAACCTGTTCTTCGCCCTGATCTACAACGCCGTCGGCGTCCCCCTCGCCGCAGGCGCCTTGTACCCGGTGTGGGGGCTGCGCCTGAGCCCGATCATCGCAGCGGCCGCCATGGCGCTCAGCTCCCTGTCGGTGGTCACCAACGCCTCCGGGCTGCGCCGCTGGCATACCCAGCCGCTGTCGGGCGCCCAGCCCGCGCGCGTCCAGCCCCACGTCGAATTCGCCACCGACCGTTCCCCGGCCGGCCGCACCGCCGCCACCGAACAGCACCCCGCCCCGCACGACCACGCCCACGAGCGTCACTCCGACGGCAGCGCGGTCACGGATCCCGTCTGCGGCATGAGCATCGACAAGGCGTCCGCAGCGGACTCGCGGAACATCGGCACAGGCACCCACTACTTCTGCTCCGCCCACTGCGTCGCCGCATTCGACGCCGACCCGCAGCGCCACACCGGCTCCGGATCCGGCGGGACGCGTGAAGGAGGCGAACACCGGTGACCGCTACTCCCGCCACCCAGCCCTCCCACCGCCCAGCCCACGAACCACACATCCAGGCACCGGGATACGCCGACCACAAGGCCGACCAGCCGCGCCCTGCACGAAGTCGCCCTCGGCCTCCTTGACGACCACGTCCGCGGCTGCGTCACCGATGCCGCCCGCACCGACCCCGCCCACGCCGAGGAGCAGTTCGAGGAACTCACTGGCGCCATGCGCCGCACACTGCGCCTGTTCAGACATTCGTCCGTGGCGTTGGCGAAGAACGCCTCTACGCCCCGCTCCTGCTGTCCCTCATGGGTCTACGTCCGGCTGAAGTCTGCGGACTCCGGTGGGAAGACGTCGACCTGAACAACGCCACGATCACCATAGCCAACACACGGACGATGATGGGCAATCGGTACGTGGTGGAGAAGGACACCAAGTCCCTGGCCGGTGAACGGGAACTTCCGTTGCCGGCTCCGGTGCTGGCTGCTCTCAAGTCGTTCAAGGCCCTCCAGGCGTGCCTCACGTTTCTGGCCAACAACGGCGTGCCGGATCACATCCTTGCGCGGTGGGCCGGACACACGAATGTGAAGACCACCAAGAAGTGGTACGTGAAGCCGGACGTCGAAGACCTTCGCGAAGCCGCCACAACGTGGGATGGCCTGCACGGTGCTGCGACGGAGGGGCAAGCGTGAAGCCGGGCGGCCTACCGACCGAGCGACCTGCCCAGCCGCATGGCAGCCAAGATCGAGGTGGACCCGGAGACCGGCTGCTGGCTGTGGACCGGTAGCTGCAACGGGGAGGGGCAGTCAGGCTACGGCCAGGTCTCCTACGAGGGAAAGACACAGCTTGTCCACCGTGTGGTGTTCAGGTTGTTGGTCGGTGAGGTTCCGGAGGGCTTCCAGGTGCGTCGTGCCGATCCTTGGGGGCGGCAATTTACGCTTTGCTGCAACCCGGACCACCTGGAAGCCGTGCCGAAGAAGGAAGCGCTGCGGCGCAGGGACTGGGAGAGCGCGCGAGCCAGGACGACGCACCGTCCCCACGGCCACGCGTACATGCTGGAGAACTCGTATCTGGATCCCAGAGGGTTCCGGCAGTGCCGCGCCGAGAGGGGCAAGAGCCACCGGGTTCCCCGGCCTCTGTGAGATTTGGTGAGACGTGAGAGGGTCTGAGGCGTGAGTGAGACACCGTCGAACACCCTGCAATACCGCTTTGACGGGCCGGAAGAGGCTCCGGTCCTGATCCTGGGTCCCTCCCTGGGTACCACATGGCACATGTGGGACCGCCAGATTCCGGAGCTGACCAAGCACTGGAGGGTCTTCCGGTTCGACCTGCCGGGGCACGGCGGCGCGCCCGCGTACCCGGCCGCGTCGGTCGCCGACCTCGCCGAGCGGCTGCTCGACACGCTCGACGGACTCGGCGTCCAGCGGTTCGGCTACGCCGGGTGCGCGTTCGGCGGCGCCATGGGCATCGAGCTGGCGCTGCGCCACCCGGAGCGTATGGCCTCGCTCGCCCTGATCGCCGCCTCACCGCGCTTCGGCACGGCCGACGAGTTCCGGCAGCGCGGCGTGGTCGTACGGACGAACGGCCTCGACCCCATCGCGCGGACGTCTCCGGAGCGCTGGTTCACCAGCGGGTTCGCCGCCGCCCAGCCCGCCATCACCGAGTGGGCCGTGCAGATGGTCCGCACCACCGACCCCGGCTGCTACATCGCCGCCTGCGAGGCGCTCGCCTCCTTCGACGTACGGGCCGAACTCGGCCGGGTCGGCGTGCCCACGCTTGTCCTCGTCGGCTCCGACGACCAGGTCACCGGCCCGGCCGAGGCCCGCACACTGGTCGCCGGCATACCGGACGCCCGTCTCGCGGTCGTGCCCGGTGCCTCGCACCTGGTTCCCGTGGAGCAGCCCGCCGCGGTCAGCGACCTTCTCGTACGGCACTTCTCCAGCGCCTGGCAACCCGGTTTCGACGCGACGAACGGCCAGATGGCGATCGCGGCACCGTCGGCCAAGCCGGCCCTCGACGCCGCCGTGCTGTCCGCGCCCGTCGCCGAGATCGCCCCGGCCGCGCAGCCCGAGGCCATGGGCCTACCAGACCCGTACGACGCAGGCCTCAAGGTGCGCCGCGAGGTACTCGGCGACGCCCACGTAAACCGGGCGCTGGCGCAGGCGGACGAGTTCTCCGGGGACTTCCAGGATTTCGTCACGCGCTACGCATGGGGCGAGATCTGGGACCGGCCGGGCCTGGACAGACGCTCGCGCAGCTGTGTCACGCTCACCGCCCTGGTCGCGGGCGGCCATCTCGAAGAACTCGCCTTCCACACCAGGGCCGCCCTCCGTAACGGCCTCACCCCGGTCGAGATCAAGGAAGTACTCCTCCAGGCGGCGATCTACTGCGGCGTACCGGCCGCGAACGGTGCCTTCAGGGTGGCGCAGAAGGTCATTCGTGAGGAGACCACTCCCCAGGAGTGAGCCCCCAGAGACCCAACCGCTGAGGCCCGAACCCTCTGAGGCACGACTCCATCGCCTGAGGCCTGAGCCGTGAGGCCCGACTCCGCGAGGCCCGAGCCCCTGAGGCCCGACGAGAGGTGAGCCCGCTCCGGAGGTCGGGGCAGGATGGGAATCATGAAGCTCACGAAGAAGTCGCACGCCTGTGTCCGGCTCGAGAAGGACGGGCGCACGCTCGTCATCGACCCCGGCGGTTTCAGCGAGGAGGACGCCGCCGTCGGCGCGGACGCGATCCTGGTCACGCACGAGCACCCCGACCACTTCGACGAGGGGCGGCTGCGGGCCGGCCTGGAGGCCAATCCGGCCGCCGACCTGTGGACCCTGAAGTCCGTCTCCGACCAGATCGCGGCGGCGTTCCCCGGCCGCGTGCACACCGTCGGCCACGGCGACACGTTCACCGCCGCGGGCTTCGACGTACAGGTCCACGGCGAACTGCACGCCGTCATCCACCCCGACATCCCGCGCATCACCAACGTCGGCTATCTCGTCGACGGAGGCCGCGTCTTCCACCCGGGCGACGCCCTCACCGTCCCCGACCAGCCGGTCGAGACGCTGATGCTTCCGGTGATGGCCCCCTGGAACAAGATCGCCGAGGTCATCGAGTACGTGCGCGAGGTCAAGCCGCAACGCGCGTACGACATCCATGACGCGCTCCTCACCGACCTCGCCCGCCCGATCTACGACCGTCAGATCGGCGGCCTGTGCGGTGCGGAGCACCTGCGACTGTCGCCGGGTGCCTCGGCCGAGCTCTGACGCCCGCCCCCGGCCTTCAAGAGGTCCGAGCGCGCTCGGCCGTCAGACGGGAGCCGGGCTCCGAAGCCGCCGCCGGATGTGTTGTCAGACCCTCCCGGTAGGTTGTGGGGCATGCGCATCGCCACCTGGAACGTGAACTCGATCACCGCTCGTCTCCCGAGGCTGCTGGCCTGGCTGGAGAGCAGCGGCACAGACGTGCTGTGCGTCCAGGAGACCAAGACCACCGCCGAGCAGTTCCCGTCCGCCGAGCTCAGGGAGCTGGGCTATGAGTCGGCGGTGCACGCGACGGGGCGGTGGAACGGCGTGGCGGTGATCTCCCGCACAGGCCTCGAAGACGTGGTCAAGGGCCTGCCCGGTGACCCCGGGTACGACGGCGTCCAGGAGCCCCGAGCCGTCTCCGCTACCTGCGGCCCGGTCCGCGTCTGGTCGGTGTACGTGCCGAACGGACGCGAGGTGGACCACCCCCACTTCGCGTACAAGCTCCAGTGGGTCGAGGCCCTCAAGGCGGCGGTCGCGGGAGACGCGGGCAGCAGCCGCCCATTCGCGGTGATGGGTGACTACAACGTGGCGCCGACGGACGACGACGTCCACGACATCTCCGTCTTCGAGGGCGCCACACACGTCACACCGGCCGAGCGCGCCGCCCTCACCTCGCTCCGTGAGGCCGGCCTCACGGACGTGGTCCCACGCCCCCTCAAGTACGACCACCCGTTCACGTACTGGGACTACCGCCAGCTCTGCTTCCCCAAGAACCGCGGCATGCGCATCGACCTCGTCTACGGCAACGAACCCTTCGCGAAGGCGGTCAAGGACGCCTACGTGGACCGCGAGGAGCGCAAGGGCAAGGGTGCCTCCGACCACGCACCGGTGGTGGTGGACCTGGACGTATAGCGTCTCTGGTCGGCTTGGCGAGCCCGAGCATGGCTCAGGGAGGCGGCGGGACACGTCGACGACCCGGGTGCGGACTCCACGCGAACAGGCCTGGAACATGCGGCCTGCGCGCCCTGTGGTGCGCTGGGCGACGCGGATGACAGTCTGGGCGTATGAACATCTCTTTCCTGGCCAGCTGGTACAAGAAGCGAGGTCCCGCCAGGGGAGTCGCGGTCTTCTCCGACTGTGAGAGCGATCGTGCGGGGGTGGCCGAACTTCTCTCCGAGTGCGAGCTGCTGCGCTCCCAGGCGCATCGGGCGGGGATCGAACTCGACGATTCGGCGGCCTCGTTGGAGGCGCTCGACCAGCTGCTGCCGCGCTGGCGCGACGACGAGGAGATCCTTCCCTGGCTCGGCAACGACGCGGGTCTCTACCTCGGCACGGTCATCGTGCGCACGGTCCCGGGCGCGTTCTGGGAGGTGTGGCCCAATGGGCAGCCGGTGGTGCGGCTGATCTCGGGCCGGGAGATCGACGTGGCCGCCTCCGGCCACGAGTGGGCGGCCAGCGGCGCACCGGAACTCTCGCAGTTGTACGCCGAGGTGGCGGAGGCATAACGCATGGCTTTCGAGTCCGTTGATCGAGCTGCGTGACGTCAACAAGTACTTCGACGCTGTGCAGGGCGATCAACCGGCTCGAGGTGATCCAGTCGGGGGCGATCAGGCTGGACGGGCAGCTGCTCGCCGAGGAGGGGAAGGCCCTCGCGAGGCTCCGCGCCGAGGTCGGGATGGTCTTCCAGTCCTTCAACCTCTTCGCGCACAAGACAGTCTTGCAGAACGTCTCGCTGGGACAGATCAAGGCCCGCGGCCGCGACAAGGAGGAAGCCGACCGGCGCTCGCGGGAGCTCCTCGACCGGGTGGGCTTCGCCGACCAGGCGCCGAAGACCCGGCACAGCTCTCCGGGGGCCAGCAGCAGCGCGTGGCCATCGCCCGCACCCTGGCCCCTCCGGGACTCGGCGCGCGCATGCCGGCGACGCACGCGCACCGAGGGACCTGACGCGACCATGGCGAGACGGTTACGCTGCGCGGACGGTCCTTGACTGGAGGTGCAGATGCGTCGTCGCTCTGTTGCGCGGAGTCTGGCTGTCCTTGCGGTTTCGGCCGCGGTGGTGTCGGCCGGTGCCGCGGCACCGCCGTCCTCCGGACCGGCTGCGGAACCGGCAGCGAGACCGGCGGAGAAGGCACCGGTCGCCGTAGGGTACGGCGGCGCTGTGGCGAGCGTCGACGCGGACGCGTCCGCCGCGGGTATCGAGGTCCTCCGCAAGGGGGGCAACGCGGTGGACGCGGCCGTCGCCACTGCGGCGGCACTCGGCGTCACCGAGCCGTACTCGGCGGGCATCGGCGGTGGCGGCTACTTCGTCTACTACGACGCCGAGTCCCGGACGGTGCACACCATCGACGGGCGTGAGACGGCGCCCCTGACCGCCGACTCGGGGCTCTTCCTGGAGAACGGGCAGCCGATCCCGTTCGCCGACGCGGTGACCAGCGGGCTGGGTGTCGGCACCCCCGGGACGCCCGCCACCTGGCAAAGCGCGCTCGACGCCTGGGGCAGCAAGCGCATCGGGTCGCTGCTGAAGCCCGCCGAGCGGCTTGCCCGTGACGGGTTCACCGTCGACCCGACGTTTCGCTCACAGACGGAGAGCAACGAGGCGCGCTTCAGCAACTTCCCGGACACGGCCGAGCTGTTCCTGCCCGGGGGCGAGCCGCCGGTGGTCGGCTCCACCTTCAAGAACCCCGATCTGGCGCGTACGTACATGGAGTTGGGCAGCAAGGGCATCAGCGCGCTCTACCACGGCAAGCTGGCGCGGGACATCGTCGACACGGTCAACGACCCGCCCGTGGACCCGGCTTCGGGCCGCGACGCGCGCCCCGGGGAGCTGTCCCTGAAGGACCTGGCGGCGTATGAGACGAAGCGGCAGGCGCCGACGAAGACCTCGTACCGCGGTCTGAACGTCTACTCGATCGCGCCCTCGTCCGCCGGCGGCACCACGGTCGGGGAAGCGCTCAACATCCTGGAGAAGACCGACCTCTCGAGGGCCTCGGACGTCCAGTACCTGCACCGCTACATCGAGGCGAGCCGGATCGCGTTCGCGGACCGGGAGCGCTGGGTGGGCGACCCCGCCTTCGAGGACGTACCGACGAAGCAACTGCTGTCGCAGAAGTACGCCGACTCGCGGGAGTGCCTGATCCGTGCGGACGCGGTACTGACGAGCCCGCTGGCGCCGGGGAATCCGCGCAGCCCGGCGGCCTGCTCCACCGGCGGTCAGGCGGCGCCGACGACGTACGAGGGCGAGAACACCACGCATCTCACGGTCGCCGACAAGTGGGGCAACGTCGTCGCGTACACCCTCAGCATCGAGCAGACCGGCGGCAGCGGCATCACCGTCCCGGACCGCGGCTTCCTCCTCAACAACGAGCTGACGGACTTCTCCTTCAGGCCCGCGAGCCCCGACGCGCACGACCCGAACCTGCCGGGTCCGGGCAAGCGGCCGCGCTCGTCGATCTCGCCGACGATGGTGCTCGACAAGCACGGCAAGCCGGTGGTGGCCCTCGGCTCGCCGGGAGGCGCGACCATCATCACGACCGTGCTGCAGACCCTGACCGGCTTCCTCGACCGAGGCCTGCCGCTGGTCGACGCGATCGCCGCGCCACGCGCCAGCCAGCGCAACCAGACGACCACCGAGCTCGAACCGGCCCTGTGGAACAGTCCGTTGAGGGCTCGACTCGAGTCGATCGGCCACGGCTTCCGGCAGAACCCGGAGATCGGCGCGGCGACGGGCGCCCAGCGGCTGCCGAACGGGAAGTGGCTGGCGGCGGCGGAGACGGTACGACGAGGGGGCGGCTCGGCGATGGTGGTGAAACCGGCGCCTTGAGTGCCGTAAGAGTTGCGTGGCGAACGACGCGACAGGCTCGGCTCAGCCGACCTCGGTCGTGTCGGGCCCCGTGTCGGGCCCTGTGTCGGGCCCTGTGTCGGGCCCGGTGTCGCGCCGCGCCTCGGTCGCCGTGTCGGGCGTCGTGTCCGTCCGGAACACCGGCTGCCCCTCCTCGATGTCCACCACCACCCGGCTGCCCGCCGTGAGCCGGGTGTCGAGAAGCAGGCGGGAGAGCGGGTTGTCGATCTCCCGCTGGATGGTGCGGCGCAGCGGTCGGGCGCCGTACTCGGGCTCATGGCCGCGCCGGGCGAGCCAGTCGACGGCCTGATCGGTGAACGTGACCGTGATGTTCTTGGCGTGCAGTCGGTGCCGCGTCTTCTCCAGCAGCAGATCGGTGATGCGGCGCAGCTGCCCGGCGGTGAGCTGCCGGAAGACGACGATCTCGTCGATCCGGTTGAGGAACTCCGGGCGGAAGTGCTGGCGCAGCGGGCGCAGGATCTGTTCGCGGCGGGCCTGTTCGTCGGCCTCGGCGTCGCGTGCGGCGAATCCCAGGCCGGCGCCGCGGCGGGTGATCGCCTCCGAGCCGAGGTTGCTGGTCATCACGATCACGGTGTTGGAGAAGTCCACCGTGCGGCCCTGGGAGTCGGTGAGCCGGCCGTCGTCGAGGACCTGGAGGAGGATGTTGAACACGTCGGGGTGGGCCTTCTCCACCTCGTCGAGCAGCAGCAGCGAGTACGGGTGCCGGCGTACGGTCTCGGTGAGTTGGCCGGCCTCCTCGTGGCCGACGTAGCCGGGCGGGGCGCCCACGAGACGGCTGACCGTGTGCCGTTCCTGGTACTCGCTCATGTCCAGGCGCACCATCCGCTCCTCGCTGCCGAACAGGGCCTGCGCCAGAGCGCGGGCCAGCTCGGTCTTGCCGACCCCGGTCGGGCCCAGGAAGAGGAAGCTGCCGATCGGCCGGTCGGGGCTGGCGAGGCCGGCCCGGGAGCGCAGGACCGCGTCGGACACGACGCTGACCGCCTCGTCCTGTCCGATGACCCGCTGATGCAGGTGCTCCTCCAGACCGAGCAGCCGGTCCTTCTCCTCCGCGGTGAGACTGCTGACCGGGATGCCGGTCTGCCGGGAGACCACCTCGGCGACGGACTCGGCGGTGACCTCGAGGTGTCGCCCCTCGTCGGCCTCCCCGTCGCGCCCCGCGCCGATCTTCGCCTTGAGTTCGCCGATACGGTCGCGCAACTGCGTGGCCTGCTCGTACTGTTCGCCGGCCACCGCCTGGTCCTTGTCGCGCGTGAGCTGCTCGACCTCGCGCTCCAGGGCCCGTAGGTCGGTGCCCATCGCCCGGGCGCCCAGCCGCACGCGAGCGCCGGCCTGGTCCATCAGGTCGATGGCCTTGTCCGGCAGATAGCGGTCCGTGAGATAGCGGTCGGACAGTTCCACCGCGGCCACGAGCGCCTCGTCGGTGTAGCGGACCTGGTGGTGGGCCTCGTAGCGGTCGCACAGACCGCGCAGGATCTCCAGTGCGTTGGGGGTGGAGGGCTCGGGGACGAGGACCGGCTGGAACCGGCGCGCCAGGGCCGCGTCCTTCTCGATGCGGCGGTACTCCTCCAGTGTCGTGGCGCCCACGACGTGCAGCTCACCGCGGGCCAGGGCCGGTTTGAGGATGTTGCCCGCGTCCATCCCGCCCTCGCCGCCGCCCCCGGCGCCGACGACGGTGTGCAGCTCGTCGATGAAGACGATCAGTTCGTCGGAGTGCGTACGGATCTCCTCGACGATGTTGGTCAGCCGCTCCTCGAAGTCACCGCGGTAGCGCGTCCCGGCCACCACTGCGGACAGGTCGAGTGCGACGACCCGGCGACGGGCGAGGATGTCGGGCACGTCGCCGTCCGCGATGCGCTGGGCGAGGCCCTCCACGACGGCGGTCTTGCCCACTCCCGCGTCGCCGATCAGGACCGGATTGTTCTTGCCGCGCCGGGACAGCACCTCGACGGTCTGCTCGATTTCCTCCTCGCGGCCGATGACCGGGTCGATACGGTCCTGCCGTGCGAGTTCGGTGAGATCCCGGCCGTACTTGTCCAGGGTCGGGGTGGGCGACGTGTGCGGTCGCTCGGGGTGCGCCGGGGCGCCCACCGCCGCGTCCGGGACCTCGGGCGGCCGGGGGGAGGGGGTGAACCGGGCGGCGTTGAGGATGTGTCCGGCGGCGGAGTCGGGGTTCGCGGCCAGCGCGCTGAGGACGTGCTCGGGGCCGATGTAGCCGACGCCTTCGGCTCGGGCCAGGGCATGGGCGTCCAGGAGGGCGCGCTTGACCGCGGGGGTCACGGCGAGAGGCGTGTGCGGCCGGTCCTCGGACCGGTCGTCGGGCCTGCTGTCGGCGGGGCCCACTCGCTCGTCGATCTCGGTGGCCAGCGCGTCGGGATCGGCACCGGCGCGGGCCAGCAGGCTCCGGGTCGGCTCGATGGCGAGCGCGGCGCGCAGCAGGTGCTGGGTGTCGAGGTCGGTGCTGCCGTGTTCGGTGGCGTACGTCGCGGCGGTGGCGACCAGCTGCCGGGCGGGCCGACTCATCAGCCGCCCGATGTCGATGTGCCGGGGGCCGGGTCGCGGCCCGCTACCGAAGAAGCGTGCGAAGAACTCTTCGAAGGGGTCCGAGCCGTAGCCCTGCGGACCCGTGAACCCGCTGGTCATGGCCATCCGATCCGACGTCCCGGACCGGACCGACCCGGTCGGCGCCGGGCCGGGCACGGGACGCGCTCATTCATCGACGGTGCCGGTCCGCACGCGAGTGCCCGGAGAAGGCCCGGTTACACCTGAGGCCGCATGGGCCGGAGGGTCCCGACCTCCCGCCGCTCGCGCGGCACGGGCCGCCGCGTGGGCGCGACCGGCACGGGCGGCCCGCGGCCGGGGTGCGCAGTCCCGGTTTCGGGAAGGAGTGGGGGTGGGGAAAATGCGAAACATGATCGACTCCGCTGGTTGACGGCGATGGTCTTGCCCAGGTCGGCGGGGAGGCTTACTTTCGGGGCTCTACGTTCCGCGTCTACGGGCGTAGAGGCTCTCTGGCACCCGTCGAAGGAGCAGCTCATGGCCAATGTCGTACGTGCCGCTCTGGTCCAGGCAACCTGGTCCGGCGACACCGAATCCATGGTCGCCAAGCACGAGGAGCACGCCCGCGAAGCGGCCCGGCAGGGCGCGAAGGCCATCGGATTCCAGGAAGTCTTCAACGCGCCCTACTTCTGCCAGGTCCAGGAGCCGGAGCACTACCGCTGGGCCGAGCCCGTGCCCGACGGGCCGACCGTGACGCGTATGCGGGAGCTCGCGCGCGAGACCGGCATGGTCGTCGTCGTCCCGGTCTTCGAGGTCGAGCAGTCCGGCTTCTACTTCAACACCGCGGCCGTGATCGACGCCGACGGCAGGTACCTCGGCAAGTACCGCAAGCACCACATTCCCCAGGTCAAGGGATTCTGGGAGAAGTACTACTTCAAACCGGGGAACCTGGGCTGGCCCGTCTTCGACACCGCCGTGGGCAAGGTCGGCGTCTATATCTGCTACGACCGGCACTTCCCGGAGGGCTGGCGGCAGTTGGGGCTCAACGGCGCCCAGCTCGTCTACAATCCGTCCGCCACCTCGCGTGGTCTGTCCGCCTACCTCTGGCAGCTGGAACAGCCCGCCGCGGCCGTCGCCAACGAGTACTTCGTCGCCGCGATCAACCGCGTCGGCCAGGAGGAGTACGGCGACAACGACTTCTACGGGACGAGTTACTTCGTTGATCCCCGGGGGCAGTTCGTCGGCGAGACCGCGAGCGACAAGGCCGAGGAACTCGTCGTGCGTGATCTCGACTTCGATCTCCTTGAGGAAGTACGGCAACAGTGGGCCTTCTACCGGGACCGGCGGCCCGACGCTTACGAAGGGCTGGTGCGGCCATGAGTGATCTGTACGGGCGCCACAGGGCGGTGCTGCCCGACTGGCTCGCCCTCTACTACGCCGACCCCATCGAGCTCACGCACGGCGAGGGCCGCCACGTCTGGGACGCCGCGGGGAAGAAGTACCTCGACTTCTTCGGCGGGATTTTGACCACCATGACCGCGCACGCCCTGCCCGAGGTGACGAAGGCCGTCGGCGAGCAGGCCGGGCGGATCATCCACTCGTCCACGCTCTACCTCAACCGGCCGATGGTCGAACTCGCCGAGCGGATCGCCCAGCTTTCCGGCATCCCGGACGCCCGTGTCTTCTTCACCACCTCGGGCACGGAGGCCAATGACACGGCCCTGCTGCTGGCCACGGCGTACCGGCGGAGCAACCAGATCCTGGCGATGCGCAACAGCTACCACGGCCGTTCGTTCAGCACGGTCGGCATCACCGGCAACAAGGGCTGGTCGCCGACCTCGCTTTCGCCGCTCCAGACGCTTTACGTCCACGGGGGCGTCCGTACTCGCGGTCCGTACGCGGAGCTGGGTGACATCGAGTTCATCGCTGCCTGCGTCGCCGACCTGAAGGACCTGCTCGGCCATGTCCGCGCGCCGGCTGCTCTGATCGCCGAGCCCATCCAGGGCGTCGGTGGCTTCACCGCACCGCCGGACGGCCTGTACGCGGCCTTCCGCGAGGTCCTGCGAGAGCGCGGCATTCTGTGGATCGCCGACGAGGTGCAGACAGGCTGGGGCAGGACCGGTGACCACTTCTGGGGCTGGCAGGCTCACGGCCAGAACGGTCCGCCCGACATGCTGACGTTCGCCAAGGGCATCGGGAACGGCATGTCGATCGGTGGTGTCGTCGCCCGCGCAGAAATCATGAACTGCCTTGATTCCCATTCCATTTCCACCTTCGGTGGCTCGCCGGTCACGATGGCGGCCGGGAACGCCAACCTCACCTATCTCCTCGAACACGATCTCCAAGGCAACGCCCGCCGCGTCGGCGGACTGCTCATCGAGCGGCTGCGGGCCATCGCCGCGCAGCTTGAGGGCGTACGAGAGGTGCGTGGCCGTGGGCTCATGATCGGCATCGAGCTGGTGAAGCCCGGCACTGACGAGGCCGACCCGGACGCGGCCGCAGCCGTGCTCGAAGCGGCCCGTGAGGAAGGCCTGCTGCTCGGCAAGGGCGGCGGTCACAACACCAGCGTGCTGCGCATCGCCCCGCCGCTGTCGCTCACCGTCGCGGAGGCGGAAGAGGGCGCCGCGATCCTTGAGAGCGCTCTGCGGCGCACCCCGTAAGACCTGAGCAGGGGAGTCCGAGACCTCGCATGGGTTGTCCGGCCACCTGTGGCAGCTGGAGCAGCCACCCGGCCGCGGCCGTCGCCGACGAGTACTTCGTGGGCGCCACCCACCGCGTGGGCGTGGGAAACCCGGGCCCGACGACTGCCTTGGGACCTCGTACTCCAGGGACCCTCGTTTCCCCGGCCGGGGAAACGAGGGTCCGGCTCACCGGGGTTTCGGACCGGCGGCGCCCACCGACCTGCAAGACACCAGTGCCGACCACGGTAGGAGTGGCAGCATGAGCAGCCGTACCGTCATCCGCGGTGGTCTCGTCATCACCGCGTCCGACGAGATCCACGCCGACGTCCTGATAGAGGACGGCAGGATCGCCGCCCTCGCCGCGAGCGGCACCCCCGCCGCCGAGGCCTGGACGGCGGAGCGGACCATCGATGCCACCGGAAAGTACGTGATTCCGGGCGGAGTCGACGCCCATACGCACATGGAGCTGCCCTTCGGCGGCACCTTCGCCTCCGACTCCTTCGAGACGGGCACCCGGGCCGCGGCCTGGGGCGGCACGACGACGATCGTCGACTTCGCGGTGCAGAGCGTGGGCCACTCGCTGCGCGAGGGCCTCTACGCCTGGAACGCCAAGGCCGACGGCAAGTGCGCCATCGACTACGGCTTCCACATGATCGTCTCCGATGTGAACCAGGAGACGCTCAAGGAGATGGACCTGCTGGTGGAGGAGGGGGTCACCTCCTTCAAGCAGTTCATGGCCTACCCCGGCGTCTTCTACAGCGACGACGGCCAGATCCTGCGCGCCATGCAGCGCTCCGCCGAGAACGGCGGCCTGATCATGATGCATGCCGAGAACGGCATCGCGATCGACGTGCTCGTCGAGCAGGCGCTGGCACGTGGGGAGACGGATCCGCGGTACCACGGGGAGGTGCGCAAGGCGCTCCTCGAAGCCGAGGCCACGCACCGCGCCATCAAGCTCGCCCAGGTCGCCGGCGCCCCGCTCTACGTCGTGCACGTCTCGGCGCAGGAGGCGGTCGCCGAGCTGGCACGGGCGCGCGACGAGGGCCTGAACGTCTTCGGCGAGACCTGCCCGCAGTATCTGTTCCTGTCCACCGACAACCTGGCCGAGCCGGACTTCGAGGGCGCCAAGTACGTGTGCAGTACGCCCCTGAGGCCCCGCGAACACCAGGCCGCGCTCTGGAAGGGCCTGCGGACGAACGATCTCCAGGTGGTGTCCACGGATCACTGCCCCTTCTGCTTCGTAGGCCAGAAGGAGCTCGGGCGCGACGACTTCTCCAAGATCCCCAACGGTCTGCCGGGTGTCGAGAACCGCATGGACCTGCTCCACCAGGCCGTCGTCGACGGTCACATCACGCACCGCCGCTGGATCGAGATCGCCTGCGCCACTCCGGCCCGGATGTTCGGTCTGTACCCGAAGAAGGGCACCATCGCGCCGGGCGCCGACGCCGACGTCGTCATCTACGACCCGCACGCCGAGCAGGTGATCTCCGCTTCAGAGCACCACATGAACGTCGACTACTCGGCCTACGAGGGCAAGAGCGTCACCGGTCGTGTCGAGACGGTCCTCTCGCGGGGCGAACTCATCATCACCCAGCGGGAGTTCACCGGGCGCGCCGGGCACGGCGCCTATACCCCCCGCTCCACCTGTCAGTACCTGAACTAGGAGTGGCGACATGGACTTCGGACTCGTCCTGCAGACCGACCCGCCGGCCTCGCGCGTCATCAGCCTGATGAAGCGGGCCGAGCGCAACGGCTTCCGCTACGGCTGGACCTTCGACTCCGCGGTGCTGTGGCAGGAACCGTTTGTGATCTACAGCCAGATCCTCGCGAACACCCAGAAGATGACGGTCGGCTCGATGGTCACCAACCCGGGCACCCGTACCTGGGAGGTCACCGCCTCCACGTTCGCCACGCTCAACGACATGTTCGGCAACCGCACGATCTGCGGTATCGGCCGCGGCGACTCCGCGATGCGGGCCGCCGGCCGCAAGCCCAACACGCTCGCTCGCGTCAGTGAGGCCATGAAGGTCATCCGCGCCCTCGGCCGGGGCGACGAGGCCGACCTCGGCGGAACCGTCATCAGGATCCCCTGGGTGAAGCCCGGCGCCGAACTCCCCGTCTGGATGGCCGCGTACGGCCCGAAGGCCCTGAAGATGACCGGGGAGGAGGCGGACGGATTCATCCTCCAGCTCGCCGACCTGTATCTGACCGAGTACATGGTCAAGGCGGTCAAGGGCGCGGCGGTGGCGGCCGGGCGTGACCCGTCCGACGTCAAGGTCTGCGTGGCCGCGCCCGCGTACATCACCGAGGACGACTCGCCCGAGGCGCTCGCCCACGCCCGCGAGCAGTGCCGCTGGTTCGGCGGGATGGTCGGCAACCACGTCGCCGATCTCGTCTCCAAGTACGGCGAGCACTCAGCCGCCGTCCCCGACGAGCTCACCGACTACGTCAAGACACGCGAGGGTTACGACTACGCGCACCACGGGCGCAGCGGCAACCCCGACACCGCGTTCGTGCCCGACGAGATCGTCGACCGGTTCTGCCTGATCGGCCCGGCCGAGAAGCACATCGAGAAACTGAACGCGCTGCGTGAGCTGGGCGTCGACCAGTTCGCCGTGTACGACATGCACGACGCGCAGGAGGCCGTGATCGACGCGTACGGGTCGACGGTGATCCCGGCCGTGGGCGGCTGACGCAGCCCAGTGGGTCGTAGGTGTAGCGCCAGCGGGTCAGACAGCCTTTCGGACGCGGGTGGTGTGGAGGCGTTCCCCGAGGCCGACCACATGCGCGTGCAGAACCTCCTCAGCCTCGTCTGCGGTCAGGTGGCCTATGAGCACATGGCTGGTGAGGCCGTCGGCGAGGGCGAGCAGGGTGCGAGCCTCGCGCTGTGGGTCGGGCGGCGCAACTCCTTCGTCGGCCGGGACGCTCTCGGCGGCCTCCGTGATGAGGCGGGCGAGGAGGTCCTGGAGGGCCGCGTAGCTGGTTCTCAGCGGGCCGGCGAGCGGCTCGCTGACGGCCGCCTGGGCGACGAACGCGAGCCAGATCCGTGCTTCGGCGCGGTGTTCTTCGCGAAGCAGGGCGATCTCGGTGGCTACGTGGCCCAGGGCGGTGGCGGCCGACTGGGCCGGGGTTCGGGCCAGGCGGTCCCGCACGCGTTCGGTGATGCGCTCAGGACCGGCTGTGGCGGCAAGGAGAGGCAAGCATCCGCCAGCACCACGCCCGCAGTCCACCGCGCCCTCCTCGACCGCTTCCCGGGAAGCCGAAACGGCCCGCCGGAGCATCCGACGGACCGTCACCGTACTGCTGGTCGGATGTCAGTCGACCGGCTCCGCCGCAATGGCGGTCGACGTCTCCGCGATCGTCGGCTCTTCGGACTCTACGCCCTCTTCCCGCTGCTTCTTCAGCGCGAGTTCCTTGGCCGTCTTCTCCGAGTACAGCCTCATATCAGCCTCGGTCCGCAGATCGAACACCATTGCCTCCTTCAAGCATGGTCGAGCCGTGGCTCCCTTGACCGCCGCGGGCGCCTCTTTGCCTGAACATTACCTTGTGGCCCACCCCCGAGTCACCATCAAATCACGGTTGCTCACAGGGAATTGGCGCGCAGTTCACTTCGCATACATGCCGACCGGGATGCGGCCAGGGCCTCGGGGAGAGTCGGCTGAGTCCCGGTTCGGCCGGGCGGCCGCCGTCGACGAAGTCGTGGCCCAGGCGGTCCAGCGGCGGCGGCTCGGCGGGCGCGTGCTCGAGGGCCGCCTTGGTCTTGCCCTGCGCCTCGGAGGTCGCGGTGTTGCGCTGCCTGCGGGCCTCGGCGATTTTGTCGACGGCCTTGATGTCGGCCTTGAACAGCTACTGAGCCTTCTCCAGGGCGGCCAGCCCCTCCCTGGCGGCCTTGATGGCGCCCTTGTTGATCGCGTCCGTACTGGGCGCCTTCTTCGTCTCGAAGTCACTGCCGTTGTACGTGACGACCACCAGCGCGTTGGACGCGCGGACGATCACCATGCCTTCGCGTGTCTGCTGCTTGTCCTCGGTGGTGAGATTCACGACGGAGTAGGCGGCGTCGCCGAGACCGGGGACCACGCCTCCACCGCTCTCCTTCACGATCCGCTTGCTGTAGGCGGACTCGGCGACCTGGTCGGATTTCTTGATCTCGTACGAGATGTCGAGCCAGCGGTAGTCGTACCCCTTGAGGGCGTTCCAGGAGCAGGTGCGGCGCACGGACTCGTCGGTCGACGGGATCTCCTTGCCGGCCGTCTTGGCGCCCGGTACCAGCGCGGTCACCGTCTTGTTTGTGATGCTTTCGCAGGGCGCGGGCGAACCGCGGTACGTCTGGGTTGTCGCCGCTGTCGACGGCGCGGACTCGGAGGGGCTCGGCTTGTGCTCCGCGGTGGGAGTCGCGGCGAACGGGCCGGACGAAAGCGCCCAGCCCGCCGAGGCCAGCACGGCGACCGGCAGCAGGCGGGCGGTGAGGGCGAGCGGCAGAGGAAGAGAACGCACGGCGCACTTCTCGCTGGGGGACGGGTGCGGGAGGGGTCCGCACCGCGGACGGTACGCCAGTGTCACATGAGTCCCTGTGAGGCGATAGTGCCGACTCGAGTCGTGTGCGGGCGGTAACTGTGATGCACGGGATTCCGACACCGTCGATCGCGACTACGAGGCGCCCCGAGCGGTACGGCGGCGGGCCTGCGACGGGCCGCCGCAGTGGGGTCCGCGGCACCGCGTTCATGCCGGTTTTGGCCGTCGTACACCACCCGGGTAGGGATTGTCAGTGGCGCGTGTTGTCATGGAGGCATGATCGAAGAGTTTCTCGCCCACAGGGCGACCGATGTCGAGGAGGCGGTCCGCAAGGCGGCCGCCGCCGAGATCATGCCGCGCTACCGGCAGCTGGCCGCGCACGAGGTCGAGGAGAAGACCGGCCCGCACGACCTCGTGACGGACGCCGACCGCAAGGCGGAGGCGCACCTCACGGCGGCCCTGGCGGCCCTGCTGCCCGGCTCGGTCGTGGTCGGCGAGGAGGCCGTGCACGCCAACCCGACGACGTACGAGGCGATACGGGGCGAGGCGCCGGTGTGGATCGTCGACCCGGTCGACGGGACTCGGCAGTTCGTGCACGGCAACCCGCGCTTCTGCACACTGGTCGCGCTCGCGCTGGGCGGTGAGGTGTTCGCGTCCTGGACGTACGCTCCGGCGCTCGACCTGTTCGCGACGGCGATACGCGGCGGGGGCGCATACCTCGGCGGAGTACCGCTGCGGTCCGGTTCGCCCGACCCGGACCGCCCGCTCGAAGTCGCCACGTCACACCCGGACTTCACGACCGGCGACCAGAAGCGCGCGCTGCTCGGTCTGCGTACGGAGGGGGTGCGGCCGCGTCCCTGCGGCTCCGCCGGACTCGAGTATCTGACCGTGGCGCGGGGCGAGTTGGACGCCACGGCGTTCTCCTGGGAAGCCGCCTGGGACCATGCGGCGGGCCTGCTCCTGGTCGAGGAGGCGGGCGGCAGGCATCTGACCCGCGCGGGCAAGCCGTTCCGCATAACCGGCGGCAACGCCCTCCCGTTCACCGCGGCCCGCGACGCGGCCACCGCTCGCCGAGTGGCGGGGATGCTGTCGGCCGGAACGTGACCTGGGACGGGTGCGTCGAGCGCAGAAAGGAGAGCTGAGCGAGATCGGCGACGACGACCGGAACGGACTCCTCCCCCTGGAAGAAGATCTGCCGCAGCCCCCGTCCGTCCTCGCCCACCTCGAACCGGCACCAGCAGCCCTCCTCGGGCACATGGAACCGGAACCGGCGCTTCATCCGCCAATGGCTACCCGAGCCCCCCGGCTGTCAGTGGCTCCGCCTATCCTGATGCCGAGTGGCCATCGGCTGACGAAGGAGTCCGAAGGTGCCGTCGATACTCGATGCCGTCGTGGTGGGTGCGGGGCCGAACGGACTGACCGCCGCCGTGGAGCTGGCCCGCCGCGGCTTCAGTACGGCCGTCTTCGAGGCGCGCGACACGGTCGGCGGCGGTGCCCGCACCGAGGAGCTGACGCTGCCCGGCTTCCGGCACGACCCGTGTTCGGCCGCGCACGCGCTGGGCGTCAACTCACCTGCGTTCAACGCGATGCCCCTGGGGCGGTACGGCCTGGACTGGCTGCACCCCGAACTGCCCATGGCGCACCCCTTCCCGGACGGCACGGCGGCCGTGCTGTCACGGTCCGTGGCCGAGACGGCCGCCTCCTTCGGGCCGCGCGACGCCGGGGCGTACCGCAGACTGGTCGAGCCCTTCCTGCGCTCATGGGACACCCTCGCCCGGGACTTCATGTCCCTGCCGCTCACCGCGCTGCCCCGCGACCCGGTCACCCTCGCCCGCTTCGGCCTCGTCGGCCTGCCGCCCTCGACATGGCTGACCCGCAGGTTCCACGACGAGCGGGCCAAGGCGCTGTTCGCCGGGCTGGTCGCGCACATCATCGCCCCGCTCAACGGCTTCGCGACCGGCGCCGTCGGCCTCGTCTTCGCGCTGGCCGCGCACGCCGGCGGCTGGCCCGTCGCGCGCGGCGGCTCGCAGTCGATCTCCGACGCGCTCACCGCGTATCTCAAGGACCTCGGAGGCGCCGTCCACACCGACTACGAGGTCAAACGCCTCGATGATCTGCCGCCCGCGCGTGCGTACGTCTTCGACACCTCGCCCACCGCGCTCAGCCGGATCGCGGGCTTCGGGCGGTACTACGAGGGTTACCGGTACGGGGCGAGCGTCTTCAAGATCGACTACGCGCTGGACGGACCGGTGCCCTGGACCGCGGAGGAAGCGCGCCGCGCCGGGACGGTGCAGCTCGGGGCGAGCAGGGCCGAGATCGCTGCCGCCCTGCGCGCGGCGTCGCGGGAAGGCCGGGCGCCCGACACACCGTTCCTGATCACCGTGCAGCCCAGCGTCGTCGACCCGTCCCGGGCACCGGACGGAAAGCAGGTCTTCTGGGTGTACGGACATGTGCCGAACGGCTGGACCGGGGACCTCACGGACGGGATCGAGCGACAGCTCGAGCGGTTCGCGCCGGGCTTTGGGGACCGTGTCCTGGCCCGCGCCACGGCGGGCCCACCCGAGATCGCCGCCGGCAACGCCAACTACGTGGGCGGCGACATCGCCTGCGGCGCGGCCTCCGGACTGCAGCTGCTGCTGCGGCCCAAGCTGTCCCTGTTCCCGTACAGCACACCGCATCCCGCTGTGTTCATCTGCTCCTCGGCCACCCCGCCGGGGCCCGGCGTGCACGGCATGTCGGGGCACAACGCGGCCAAGGCGGTATGGCGGAGGCTGAGGCAGCCATGACCGCCATCGAACTCGTCCAGGGCGACATCACCCGGCAGAGCGTCGACGCCATCGTGAACGCCGCGAACTCCTCGCTGCTCGGCGGCGGAGGCGTCGACGGCGCAATCCACCGGCGCGGCGGCCCCGCCATCCTCGACGCCTGCCGCAAGCTCCGCGCCTCGCACTACGGCAAAGGCCTGGCCACGGGGCAGGCGGTCGCCACGACCGCGGGCCAGTTGGACGCCCGGTGGGTGATCCACACCGTCGGTCCGCGTTTTGCCCGCGAGGAGGACCGCTCGGAGTTGCTGGCCTCCTGTTACCGGGAGTCGCTGCGAGTCGCCGACGAGCTGGGCGCCCGCACGGTGGCGTTTCCGGCTGTCTCCGCCGGGATCTACGGGTGGCCGATGGAGGATGCCGCCCGCATCGCGGTGGAGACGGTGCGGGTGACGGAGACGGCGGTCGAGGAGGTGCGGTTCGTGCTGTTCGACGAGCGGGCGTACGAGGCGTTCGCCAGGCGACTCCGCTGAAGGCGCCACGACAGGTTCACCTGGCGGGCTGAGCCCCCGACACCGGTGGCGCGGGACGTACAGGCATAGGGTCTGGCCCAGGTACCGCGTTGTCGATGTAGGTGCGAGATGCATGGTTACGCGTCATCTGACGCTTGTTCTGATGGCGTGTCAGGTCCTGGATGAGGCGATCACAGGCAAGATGTCGCGATCACAGGCAAAGGGAAACACGCGGGCGATCGCCCGGGGCGACCGGCTCTGGCGTATCCGACGTCGGCGATGCGGGCGCGGTGGGACTCCGGCCAGGCCACCACGCCGGGCGCTGCGGCCTGCCGGTGTCGTGGTGGAGCTGCCCGGCCGTAAAAAACCCTTTATTACTCGCGAGTTGGGACATTCGCCTCTGTTGGCCCTTTGCGTCGGAGTGCAAAATCAGCCGCGGTGAGGCAGAGCGTGTGCCGTAGGCCCCAACGGCGGTCATGTCGTAGATGACTCTGACCTCACTCGGTGAAGTGTCGTATGAGTGAGAAGGAGCAGGGAATGCATCGCAAGAAGAGTATGAGCCGCAAGAAACTGACCATCGTGTCGCTCGCAGCTGTCCCCCTCGTAGCCGGCCTGGGCTTCGCCGTCACGCAGGCGGCGTTCGCGGGCACGAACGGACAGCAGATCGCGCTCTGTCAGCCGAAGACCGATTACCGCTCCGCCATTGTCCAAAATGAAGACCAGTCGGAAGAGCCTACGACCTACCCCCTGTCAGACCAGATGTGCAATGTAGTTAAGGACGCGCTCTGGAAGGGTCAGGTCCAAATCACCTGGCGAGGATCGGCTTCACTTCCGGACGCAACGAGCGTGTGCATCGTCCCGGAGGGCAGTGCCGAGGAAACCGTTATATGCAAACCCGATGATTTCCTTGATAAGCGTTGATCAGCGGTGCGGGCAGCGGATGACCTGCCGCAGTAGCCCGGCGGCCTTGCCTAGCCGTTCGTTGTAGCCGGGCCGGGGACTGCCT